>NZ_KB906569.1:0-78986 GCF_000381505.1 Thioalkalivibrio sp. ALM2T | reverse complement strand
TAATTGCCGCCGACCGTATCGGTGCCGGTTACCACGCCGCGGAGTTCGTCCCAGAGGAGCCCCATGGAGTAGTCGTTACCAAGGATGTCGCCGGTCTGGGGCGCGGCCGCGTTGGTGACGGTCCGGTAGGCCGTGGCGTCGCCGTATCCGCGGTCATAGAACACATCGCCGACCTGAACCGGGTTGTTCGGGTCCTGAATGTACTGGAAGGTCTGGGTGTTCAGGTCGAATTGGATCCGGCGGACGTTTTCGACCGATCCGCTGTAGCTTGCGGTGGCGTCGAGGTTCATGTCGAAGTCGATCACCTCCGCTGCCGTCGCGGTACTCGCACCTGCGGCGAAAATGCCGACGCAGAGCGAAGAAAGAAGTACTTTTATCGCGTTCAAGGGATTCTCCTGATACTCAATTTAAAGCGATTCAACCATCGCGGGGTTTGGCCTGGTGGCCGAGTCTGTTGCTGTCGCAGTGGTTACCAAGCAGACGTCGTGCCAATTTCAGCCTAAAGAATTAGACGCTCTCAACCCATTGTTTTTGCGATTGATATTTCGTTGGGCTGGAGGCAGGTTTTGGATTCGCCGTTGCGTGCGGGTGGTTTTCCCGTGATCCCGGGGTGGAACTGTAAAGGGGGTCGACGAAGGCTGGCGTGGGTTCGGGGCTTCAGGCCGATGGGCAGGGGTTCATGGAAAACAAGTTCCATAAAATCAGTGATCTGTGGGCAATGGCTACTTGTAAAGCCTATCGACAACGGGCCACGGGAGGCCCCTGGGACCGGCCTAGGCGGTACGCGCCCGCGACAGTCGATGCGCGACGACCAGCATGGCGGGGAGTACCAGCAGGTCGAACAGCAGGGCCGTGATCAGCCCGAAGGCGGTCAGCCAGCCAAAGGCCGCGGTGGGCTGGAAGTCGGACAGCGCCAGCAGCAGGAACTGAGCCACCAGCACGATGGTGGTGGCGGTAATCGCGCGACCGCTGCGGCGGAAGCTCCGGGCGAGTGCCCAGGCAACCGGACTGCCACGCCCGCGGCGTTGGCGATAGTTGTGCAGGATGTGGATGGTGTCGTCCACGGCGATCCCGATGGCGACACTGGCAATCATGGCCGTGGCCATGTCCAGCCAGATGCCCAGCAGGCCCATCAGGGCGAAGATCATCGCTACCGGTGCCAGGTTGGGGATCATGCTGAGGAGGGTCAGCGGGATCGAGCGCCACATCAGCAGCATCAGCAGCGTGATCATCGCGGCCACGGCATACAGGCTGTGGAGCTGCCCCTCGATCAGCAGGCGTTCCTGGTCCGCAAACAGCCTTGCCATTCCGGCCATGTCCCACTCGAGATCGGCCGGCGGGTTGGTCTCCAGATACCCCCGCAGATCGTGCATCAGTGCGTTGATGGACCGGGCGCCGTGGGCGTTCAGGTTGAGCAGGATGCGGCTGCGTTCGAAGTCGCGGTCCACGGCATCGAACAGATCGCGGCCGTCGTAGATGAACAGGTACTGGGCGACCAGGTTGGGGTCGTCGGGGATCCGGCGGTAGTCCGGATCTTCCTCGTTGAAGGCCCAGTGCATCTCCGCGACCAGGTCCGGCAGGGACAGGCTGTAGTCGACTTCGGGGCGCTGGTCCAGCCAGTGCTGTACGCGCTGGATCGCCTGCAGGCGTTCGGGGTCCTGGAGGCTGTCCCAGTCCGGGCCGTCGAACACCACCTCCAGTGCCATCACCCCGGAGAGTTCGCTCTCCACCGCGCGGGTGGCCTGGGTAATCGAGTGGTTGTCGTCAAAGAAGGCGTAGAGATCGGTCTCGACCTCGACGTGTCGGATCTGCGGGATCGCCAGGGCCAGGAGGATGACCGTGGCCAGCAGCACCCAGCCAGCCCGGCGGATTGCCAGGTGTGCGGCCAGCGCGGTCACGCGGTCGAGCAGGAGCAATCCGCGCTTGGGCGTGAGCCAGTCGCCGCGGTCCCAGCGTCCCATGATCGCGGGCAGCAGCAGCAGCACAATCGCCGCGGCGAGGAGGACGCCAAAGGCCCCGATCAGGCCAAAGGTCTCGATCGGCCGGATGCTGCTGACTTGCAGCGAGGCCAGCCCCGCCGCGGTGGTCAGCGCCATGAACCACGTGGGCCGGGCCACGGCGGCAAGCGCCGCTTCCACACGCGCGCGCCCCTGGTGGCCGCGTTGCGCGGCGTGCAGCGTGGCGTTGAAGAAGTGCATCAGCATCGCCACCGTGAGCGCCGTCAGCAAGGGCGGCAGGATGGCGGAGATGAGCGTGAACGGGCGGTCCAGCAGGATCAGCAGGGCGATCGCGGGGCCGGTCACCGCACTGATGGTGGCGGCGGACAGCGCGACCACCAGCGGGCGTCGGAACAGCCACCACAGGAGCAGGAGGCTCACGGTCATGGTGCCGGGAACCAGGAAGGCGAGGTCCTTGACCATGGCCCGGAGCTGGGCGACATCCAGGGCGATGTGTCCGGCGATGGCCGCCAGCTCGTCTTCCAGGTCGTGTGCGCCGATCCGGTCGCGCAGCAGGCGTTCCAGTTGCAGGCGCTGCAGGCTGTTATCGAGGGCGTGCGGTCGCACGATCACGGCCAGCGCCTCGCCTCCGGTGCCGGCCACCAGTCCGGGGGCGAAGCGATCGCGCAGCACCCGTTCGCGCCATTGTTCCGGGGTGCGTTCGTCCAGTGCGCCGCCGTCCACCAGCCGGTCCACGGTAAATCCGTCCGCCGTTGCGCGAATGTGGTCCAGGGTGGTGACCGCCAGCACCCGTTCGACGGTCGGGTCGGCTCCCATGTCCTGCACCAGCGCGTCGATCCGTTCCAGGAAGTGCGTCTCGAACAGATCGCTTCCGGTGAACAGGCCGACCAGCACCTGGTCCTGGGGGAAGCGTTCGCGCAGTTCGCGATCGAAGGTGACGGCCGGGGCGTCCTCGGGGAAATAGGATTCCGGGGCGTTGTCCAGATTGACCTGCAGCAGGACGGGGCCGGGCAGGAGGATCAGCAGGGCCAGGATCCCCAGCGCGAGCAGGGGATGCCCCCGGAGCCAGCGCATCAGAACTGACCCCGCCAGCCCGTCACCAGCATGCGGTTATCGCGATAGAAGCCCCCGGCGGTGCCCTCGGCACCGTCCAGCCAGTGCAGGCCGATATAAAATTCCATGGGCTCGCGGGCAATCCACGCGAGTTCCGGATTCAGGTAGATGTCGCGCCGGTTCAGGCCAACCGAGTAACGCATGCGGGCGCGCCAGTTGTGGCCGGCAAACGGACTTTCCAGTTCCCCGGTCAGGAAGTAGCTCTCCCGGGCATCCAGCATGTCCCCGGCATTCAGCAGGTGCTGGCCGGCCAGTTGCGTGGTCATGCGGAAATCCCCGTCCCCGGGGAAGCCCTCGGCACCGATCACCCAGTCGACGCCTTCCACCGTGGTCTGGCGCAGATCGTCCGCGCGGGTGACCGGCACATCGCTGAGCCAGGCGGCCTCGGCCCGCCAGGTCCAGGCGCCGGTGGCAAAGGCGGTGTCGCCGCCGACCACCCAGGTGCGCGGGTGCACGGCCTCCAGCGTCGGGTCCCCCGCGGGCTGGCCGGTCAGGATGGCCTGGCGGGTATCGGCATCGAAGCGGTAGTAGGGCTGCGAGTGCCGGGCGCGCTGGATTGTCACGGCAAAGTCGGCGCCCCGCCCGGAGCGTCCCAGCCGCACCCCGGCGCCGCCGTTGCCGGAGACATCGTCGTCGAGCGTGGCCTGTTCGATCAGGGGCGCCAGTGCCGGGTCCTGCGGCAGCCCCAGCAGGCGGCCGCGGTTGCGGTCCACCGGGTGCCAGAGGCTGTCGCGATCGGGCAGCTCCGCCGGCCGGAAGATGGGCAGGAACACCAGGTCGGCGTGCCAGGGCCCCTCGAAGAATTCTGCGCGGATGGCGGGATTCGCGCGGCGGCGTTCGCCGTAGGGGTCCAGGCCGAAGCGGGTCAGGTCCTTGGTGCTGAGCCGGTCGGTGGGCGGAATCTCGTCCACCCGTCCCCACAGGATGCGCTGGGTGCCGACCGTGATGCGCGTGCGGTCGCCGCGGTAACGCAGGAAGTTCTCGTCGTAGTCGGCGCGGGCCCGCGTCGTGCGCGGATAGTCGCCACCCTGTTGCGCCTGGACGTCCATGCGGGCGCCCAGACGCAGGTCCCAGTCCTCGTTCAGGTTGCGCCGGGCGCTGACCACGGCGCGCCCGTGCTGCACGTAATCCACGGGGCGCCCGGACGTTCCCAGGACCCCGAGTTCGACCATCGTCTCGTCGACGCGCAGGTCCCAGGCGGAGGTGCCGGTTTCGGTTTCCGCCTCTGTGTCCTCGTCCGGCCGTTCACCAAATACAAATTCGCGCCGTGTTTCGCCGGCGGGGGAAGCCGCCACGCTGTCCGCCGATGCCGAGTTGGTGGGTTGGGGGGCTCGCGGAGATGCGGCGTTCGCTGGGGCGGCGGCCCTGGCCTGGCCGGCAGGGGTATCCGGGCTCGACAGGACGGCGCCCACCTGCAGGGTGCGTTCATCGCCGGTGAAGGCGTGCGGATTGTGCTCGAACAGAAGCCGGACCGTTTCCTGGATGGAGGTGTGTTGGTCCGGGCGCAGGTGCTCGGCCAAGTCCCAGAGGGTGTCGCCCGGCTGAACCGTATAGGGACCCGGAGAGGCGGCCGCCAGGGGCAGGGGGCCGAGCACCAGCAACGCGGCGAGGGCCACGGCGGGGTGCCCCCCAGCCCGGAGGCCGCCGGCGTTATGGGCGATAGGGGCGCGCAAGGCTCGGGTCCGACAGGCCGCGGATGGTGAACAACTCGCTCGGCAGCCCGCTATTGTAGGTCACGTCCTCGACCTCGAGGATGGTGGTGCGGTCGCTGGCGAGATCGGTCATGGCGCTGCGGGTGACCGTCCAGTAGCCCTGGATGTCCTCGATCCGCTGGACCTCCAGGCGTTTGGACGGTTCGTCCCCCCCTTCGTACAGGTCAATTCGCAGCGGGAGCATGGTCTCCTTGTGGATCCAGCTGACGCGCTTGCTGTAGACGGAGTTGCCGGAGTCCACGGGAACGCTCTCGAGGATCGTGACGGGCGTTCCTTCGTAGGTGTCCTCGCCCAAGATGCGATGGTGGTCCTTGTGTGGTTCGCGGTCTTCCAGATCCTCGAAATAGAGTTCCGACTGCACGAAGCTGCCGCCCCGGTTCTCGCTGCTGATGCGGCGCTCGCGCTGGATGGCGGGGAGATACAACCACTGATCGACATCACCCCCGGGGTGGTTGTGGATCAGGATGGCGGTGTCGGCGATGTTGCGCGGCGAGGTGAAGCGGATGAGGTTGCGGCTGGCGCCGGGCTCGTCGCCTTCCAGGCGGTATTCGTAACTTTCGCGTACCCGCTCGCGGCGGCCGCCGCCGGTGAGGGTCATGATGCCGCGGGTGACGGCGTCGTCGCCGTCCGGGCGTTCGTGCACTGCGCGCGCCAGATCGCGTGCCGCGGATTCCTCGGCCAGGGCCGCGGTGGGGAGGACGGCGGCCGCCAGCAGCAGGGCCGTGCCGGCGAACATGGCGATCCGGTTCATCATGGCGTCATTGTACTCCCGGGTTTGCGGCCCGCTGTTGGGCGCGCTGGGCGTGCAGTCGCCTGCGGGCCATGCGGATCAGCAGGCGATGCAGCGGGTTGCGATTACCGCCCGGGCGCCACGTCCGCGCGAGGCGCTGGCGGTAGGCATCGAAATGCACGCCCCGCGGGGCCCAGGTGACCGTCCCGCGGCCCAGCAAGAGCTTGAGCACCTCGGTTCCCATGACGCCGGCGCACAGGTCGCAGGCCATGGGGGTGGAGGGCCCGCGCCGCGCGGCCAGGTCGACGGCTGTCGGGTCGGCCAGGTAGCCCATCTGCAGCATGGCGGGGGCCAGGCCAATCATGAAACGAAGCGCCAGCTCCTCGTCGTCCAGGCCGTCGTGCAGGTCGAAGTAGGCATCGAAGCTCATCCCGCCGGGACGGAAGTTCAGGAGCGCCGCCCCCATACCGAGGGGCGCCACCGTGACGGCCGGAATGCCGCGCTCGGCGCAGGCCGCGAACACCTGGCGCCGGATGTCGAAGGCGAAGAAGTCGAGGCCATCGACATAGACATCCACGCCGGCGAGGAACGCATCGAGGTTGTCCGGACTGATGCCCTGCGGGAACGCGTCGATCTCGAGCTCCGGGTTGATATCCCGGGCCATCTCTTCCAGCACCTCGACCTTGGGCCGGTCCAGGCGCGACAGGGCCGCCCCGACCTGGCGGTTCATGTTGTGCAGTTCGAAGATATCCGGATCAGCGATGTGGAAGTGGCCGATCCCGAGGCGTACGAGTGTCAGCAGATGGGCACCGCCAACACCGCCCAGGCCCGCGATTGCAATCCGCGCCCCGCGCATCCGCTGCAGTTCGCTGGTGGTCACCCAGCCGACGGTGCGGGCGAATGCCGTCTGGTAGTCGAAGGCGGAGCTCAATTCCTCAACCCGTGGTATCCATTTTCAGGCCTCGTCGGTCGCGGGCGCCACGCCCGACCGCCCGGCAGGCCTGTGGGGCGCATGGGGGCGACGCGGGGCCGGGCGGCCTTTATCGGCGCGGTGGCGGGGAGTGGATGCGGTCGGCGCAGCAGGGTCGATTCCACGTGCCGGCACAGCTCGCTCAGGGCACTGGAGCGCCGGATGCTTTCGTATGCCTCCCCGGAGTCGATATAGAACGCTGCACGCTTGCCGTGATAGTGCACGATCTCGCCAATTTGGGTGAACTCGAGTCCGGTGTGGCGCAGGATGCGGGCGAGTGCTGGCTCCATCATGGCAAAGGCATGCTGCTTGCGGTGGTGCACGCAGAGCAGGGTGGCGGCCACGAACAGGCTGACCGCCAGGATCGGGAATACGCGAAGCTGGTCGGGCGAGATTTCCAGTGCCTCGATGTCGCCGAACGGTGTGGCGGTCTCACCATGGCGCCGCCGAAACATGCCGTGGACGGCGAGGCGGGATACCTCGCAAATGTTGTCGCGGTCCAGCCGGTCGGGGCGCCAGGCGCTGTCGAAAAAGCTCTCGCTGCAATGGCGTTCCATCGGCAATTGCGTGATCGGATCATGGGCGTCGACATGGACCACTCGAACGCATCCGGCGGCCATGGCGCTGGGCTTGTGTTCCAGCAGGCAGTGCCATGCCTGGGTGTCGTACTCGTCGATCTCCTTGTGCCCCGGGCAGTCTTCTTCACGCTCGAAGCCGAACTCCTTGCAGTACACCTGATAGCGAAGATGCTGGATTTCCTCCAAGCTTTGCCCGGTACGCGTGGAGAGGTCGAAGTACCGATTGAATGCACTCACCACCGAGTCGTTTTCCACGACTAGTTCCCTCCTACTGCAAGCCCCGCCGTATCCGAGGGCGGACCCCATGGCTCGGGAGCATCCGCATGGCGCGGCGTGCATTCCGGTCCGGGACTCTCCCATGCAGTGTAGTGCGGAACTTCCGAAAGTGCCGGAAGCTGCAATCGCAGCCGCCAGGCCTTCAGGGCCTCGCCCGCTTCGTCCGTGTACGCCAGGCAGGGTACGCGTGTGCCGCGATGCCGGTGCGGCGCGCCACAGACCTCGACGGGCAGGCCATGACACCGCAGCAGTCGGGCGAGCGCCGGGCGTACCAGAAAGAACATGCGCAGGTATCCATGCCGTCGTGCGTATTCCTGCGAGGCCTGACACAGGTGATAAAGCACCTCGGGCGAGGCCCCGCGCACGATCAGGCGCGAAACCTCCACTGCCGGAACATCGGCATCGGCCTCCACCTCCGGGAACAGTCGGCAGTTTGCCGTGGTCGGCAGTGGGCGTTTGCCCGGGAGGATCAGGCGCATCGCGCCGACCCAGCGCGTTTCCGGTGGGCGACCCTCGTGGCTGATCAGGAAGTGTTCGGCATGTTCGTCGTAGGCGTCGCGCTCGATGCCCTCAGGATGCTGCTCGGCGGGTTCGAACCCGGTTTCGCGGCAGTACACCTCGTAACGCAGCCGGTAATGAATGCGTCGGGCGGCCTCCGAACGGGCGAGATAGGTGCGGATCCGGCCGGGGCTACCCATCTGAAAGGGCGCGTCCGAAATCGGACGCGACGAGCGGTTGCAGGGTCGTTTTTGCGAGTTCTGCTTGAGTGGTCATCCAGTGTTTCATCTGTCTGCTCCCGTGGGTTGGAGATTGGTAGCCGCTCGCTTCAGGCGGCGGCATTCACGAACTGCAGCCCGACCCCCCGTGGACTGGAAAACACAACGACGCCGTCGCGCGCGCCGTCATTCGGCACGATTACCCGGATGGCGGTCCCGGGTGGCAGCCGCGGCTGGTAGCGCAGCGGCATGACGCGTGCGCCGGAGCGCGAGACATCCACCAGACGACAGTGGCCCGGCCGTCCCTGGATCCACATTTCCGTGCGCAGATTGACCGCCTCGCGCGGCCAGCGCCGTCGTTCCCTCTGCTCGCTGGCCGCCGCGTCGGCCTCTTGTCCCTCGCCGAATTGCCATGCGATGGCTGCGCCCCAGTGCTGCTCCTCGGCCGATCCGGCGTAGATCTGTGCTTGTGCCGGATCGGTGATCGGGGGCGACCCCAGCCGGTTGATCAACGCCGCGACGAAGCTGGCGGAGACTTGTTCGTACTCCCCGGCGGATTCCAGGTCCTGATATAGCTGGCCATGGATCTCGTCGAGGATGCGGAGGCGTTGATCCCAAGTTTCGTTTGCGATTGCCGGAAACCAGAAGTCCGCGAGTTCCAGTGCCAACTTTTCGTGACTCATCAGCGATCCTTGATGGTCGGTGCAGGGGCCGCTGCAGTTGTGAAACTCTACCCTGTGTGTTCAGCAGCAAACTCTGTACCAGTACACAGAAATGACAGGGATTCGCTCACCCTGGCGCGGGCCGCCTGTGCCGTGATTCGCCCGTCAGTTCGCCAGCTGTAAACAATCCCGACATCTGTGGACAGTCCCTGGCAAACCCACTTCAATGAACCTGGGATTTCTCCCAACCCGGCCTCACCGGCACGCCGGTGTCGAGCCCGGGGGGTCCCGGCGCAAGGCAGACGCGTCCGGGGGGCAGGTATTCGTTAGCAGATCGGCCCGCGGACGCTACCAGGCGCCGGTGCGGTCGGCGGGAAGCTGGGTTGTATGGAAAAGATCGTTCAAGAGCTCTGGCAGCATGTCCGCTCTACTTGGCGCAAGCGCTGGTGGATCCTGCCCATTGCATGGCTGATCTGTCTGGGTGGCTGGGCCTACGCCCACAACCTGCCGGATACCTATCAGGCGGAGGCCCGGGTCTATGTGAATACCCAGTCGGTTCTGGATCCGCTGCTGCGCGGGATGACGGTGCGGCCGAACACCGAGCAGCGCCTGCGCATGATCACTCGTACCCTGTTCAGTCGTGACAACCTCGAGGAGATCGCCCGCGAGAGCGATCTCGACGTTCTGACCGGCAACTCCAATCTGGATGCCCAGGTCGCGTTGCTGCGCGCACGGCTGACGCTGGACGTCGGCGACCGCGACAACATCTATAGCGTGAATTTCCGTCACGGAAACCCCGAGGTGGCCTATCGCGTGGTTCGCGAGACGGTTGACCTGTTCATGGCCCGCGGCATGGGCGACTCGCGCCTCGATCTCACCACCTCGCAGCAGTTCATCGAGCGCCAGCTCGATAACTACGAACAGCAGCTGCAGGAGAAGGAGGCCAAGATCGAGGAGTTCAAGCGCGACAATGCGCGCTTCCTCAGCGGCGACGGCAACTTTTACTCGCGTCTCGAGCGCACCCGTGACCAGCTGCAGCAGGCGCGCCTGCAGGAGCGTGAGGCGCAGAGCCGCTTGCAAACCCTCCGGCGGCGCGCCGGAAGCGGACTAGATGGTTACGAGAACCTGGAGCTGGACCGGCGCATCAGTGAGCTGCAGGAAAGCATCGACGCGATGCGTCTGCACTACACCGACGAGCACCCGGACGTGGTCTCGTCACGGCGCATTGTGGAAGAGCTGGAGTCGCGTCGTGAAGAAGAGGCGCGCAACCCGCAGGCCATCCGGCGCGTGGGCAGCGGCAACGAGGTGCTGCAAAACGCCATCAGCGAAACCGAAAGCGAGATCGCGTCGTTGACCACTCGGATCGCCGAATTCGAGGACCGGGTTGCGCGGCTGGAGGGCGACGTGGATCGCGCACCGGCGGTGGAGTCCGAGCTGACCTCCCTGACTCGCAATTACGACGTCATGCGCAACTCCTATCGCCAGTTGCAGGATCGCCGCGAACAGGCGGTGATGTCGGGGGCCGTCGAGAGTCAGACCGACGCCGTCGATTTCCGTGTGCTCGAGCCGCCGCGTCAGCCCACAGCGCCGGCCTCGCCGGATCGCCCCATGCTGGCCACGGCAGTACTCCTGGTCGGTCTGGGTGCGGGCACCGGCTTTGCGTTCCTGCTGTCGCAGCTGCGCCGAACGATCAGTAGCAGCAAGCAGCTGGCGGCGGTTACCGGTCGCCCGGTCCTGGGCAGTGTCTCGCGGGTGCGTACGCCGATGAGTCGCCATCGCCGCTTGTCGGAGCTGATGGTATTCACCGCCGCACTGGGGACGCTGGTGCTGGTGTATGCCGTGGTCATGGGACTTTACGCGACCGGATCGGAAGCCCTTCTGGACGATCTCCTGGGGCTGTTGCGATGACGGAACCACGCAGGTGCGGGATGGGATGCCCCGGCAATCCGGTGGCGTGCCGACTATCTTTCAGGGAACCGGCCGACTCGATGGAGTCGGTTGCCGGCAAGGGGCTGACAGCATAATGAGCATTATCGAGAAGGCGCTGGACAAGAACCGGGCGCGTCAGCCGGTCCCCGAAACAACGGCCGAACAGGCGGCCACCCCCGAAGCCGCCGCGCGCGAGCCCGAACGCTGGCGAGAGCCGGTGTCGCAGGAAGTCAGCATCGATTTTGCCTGGCTGCGCAAGCAGGGGCTCATCGTTCCGGGGGATCAGCGTTCCAGCGTGGCGGAAGAGTTCCGCATGATGAAACGCCCCCTGCTGAACAATGCATTCGGGCGTCATGCCGCGATGCGTGTGCCCAAGGGCCGGCTGATCATGATCACCAGCTCCTTGCCGGGGGAAGGCAAGACCTTCACCAGCGTGAATCTGGCCCTGAGCATGGCGATGGAGCTGGAGCGCACCGTGCTGCTGGTGGATGCCGATGTATCACGACCGGCCATCCCCCGCACCCTTGGGTTTCACGCCGATCTCGGGCTCATGGATGTCCTTAGCGAACCCGACATCCAGATCCCCGATGTCCTGCTGCGCACCAACGTGGAAAACCTGACCGTTTTGCCGGCAGGCCGCCCCCACGGACGCTCGACCGAGATCCTGGCGAGCGACGTGATGCGGGATCTGGTCGATGACCTGCATGACCGGTACGAGGATCGCATCATCCTGTTCGACTCCCCGCCCCTGCTGGCCACCAGCGAGCCGGGTGTCCTGGCGACGCACATGGGGCAGGTCGTGATGGTAGTGGAGGCCGATCGCACCCCGGCGAGTACGGTGGAGCGAGCCATGCATCAGCTGGATTCCTGCGGCGTCGTGCTCACCTCCCTCAACCGCGCGACGCCGGGTATCGGCATCGGCGGTCAATATTACGGGGGTAGCTACTATGGCATCGAGCGTGATCATGTCGCCGACACCCCCGCCCGCTAGCTTCCAGCGCCAGGAGTGGCCGTTACCGGCTCGCTGGTGGCTGGTCGGCACGGCGGTGGCCGCGCTGGCATCGCCCGCAAGTGCGCTGGCCGTCGAGTGGACGTTGACCCCGCGGGTCACGGTGTCGGCGGAGGTCACCGACAACGCCCGTCTGGCCCCGCGGGGCCAGGAGGACGCGGACCTGATCGGTACCGTCAGCCCCGGGTTTACGCTGCAAGGGGAAGGCGCCCGCAGCGATACCCGTATCGATTACCGCCTGAACTCGCGCTTTTATCTCGACGACTCGCGTCAGGACCGCACGAGCCACGCCCTGCGCGCGCGCAGCAACTGGGAGCTGGTGGACGACACCTTCTTCGTCAATGCAGCGGCCTCGCGTACCGAGCAGGTGGCGTCGATCCTCGGCCCGGTGGGCATCGGTAGCAGTACCCCGCGCGGAAACCTGCAGGAGACCACCACCTACAGCGTCTCGCCGATGTTGCGGACCCGTTACGGCAGTTTCGCCACGCAGGAGGTCCGCTACACCTATGGCGCGACCCTGAACCACCAGAGCAATCGCCAGGACAGTGACTACCACCGGGGCGAATACGTCCTCAACAGCGGGGCTGCCTTCAACCGCCCGTTCTGGCAGGTCGCCGGGTTCTACGAGGAGGAGCGTTTCGACAATGGCCTGGAGGGCGAGTTCGGGCAGGTCAGCGGGACGCTCGGCTATCGTTTCGGGCGGTCCCTGCGTCTGTTCGGCGTGGTGGGCGAGGACTTCAATAACTACGCGACGACCCGCGAAGACGATGACGGCAGTTTCTGGCAGGTCGGCGCAGGCTGGGCCCCGACCCGGGTCACCAACATCGAGGCGCGTTACGGCGAGCGCTATTTCGGCAAGAACCGCGCGCTGTCCGTAACTCACAGCAGTCGCCGCGCGACCTACCGCCTCAGCTACGACGAGGGGGTGAGCTCGACCCGGCAGCGCCGTCAGGGACCCTTCGCCCAGCTGGCGGAGGATGCGCAGTTCATGACCATCGACGAGTTGCTGGATCGCTACACCCTGGAAGAGATCTTCCTGTTCGCCCTTAATCCGCAGTTGGGCGACGAGGCGTTCGTTGAGGGCTACTACTTTACGCGTAGCTGGCGTGCGGGCTGGAGCTATGACACCGGCCGCAGCGTGTTCGGGATCAATCTGGTGCAGACCGAGCGTGAATCCGAGACCCAGACCAATGTCGGCCTGTTCGAGGACAACCGGACCCAGCGCGGGGCCAATGCCTTCTGGCAATGGCGGTACGGCCCGCGCACGACCTCCCTGGTGAGCACGGGCGTCACCCGGACCGATTTTGCCGACAGCGATCGCGAGGACGACCTCTGGTACCTGCGTGCCAGTGTCAGCCGTGAGTTGACCCCGGACACCACCGCGAGCCTGGCCGTCCGGCACCAGCGGCGGGAGTCGAATAGCGCGGCCAGCGAGTATTCCGAGAACGCGATCATCGGCACGCTGACCAAGGAGTTCTGAGGCATGTACGAGGAATTCTACGGCTTCACCGGTCGGCCCTTTGCCCTGAGCCCCGATCCGCGTTTTTTCTATGCCAGCAAGGGCCACAGTCGGGCGATGGCGTATCTCGAATACGGCGTGCAGCTGGAGGAGGGCTTCATCGTTATTACCGGCGAGGTCGGGGCCGGCAA
Organism: Thioalkalivibrio sp. ALM2T; assembly: GCF_000381505.1. NCBI lineage: Bacteria > Pseudomonadati > Pseudomonadota > Gammaproteobacteria > Chromatiales > Ectothiorhodospiraceae > Thioalkalivibrio > Thioalkalivibrio sp. ALM2T. Next base: position 65,683 of record NZ_KB906569.1, on the reverse strand, counting down.
GACGACCCTGGTCCGCAGCCTGTTCGAGACCCTGAGTGACAAGCCGCTGGTGGCGGCGCAGCTGGTCAGCACCCAGCTGGATGCAGAAGACTTGCTGCGTTCGGTCTGTCTCGCGTTCGGGCTGGACGATGCCCCCAGTCACAAGGCCGGCCAGTTGCGCCGTCTGGAGACCTTTCTGCGCGATACCCGGGCGCGTGGCCAGCGCGCGCTGCTGGTGGTCGACGAGGCGCAGAACCTGGGCCCCGATGCCGTGGAGGAGCTGCGCATGCTCTCCAATTTCCAGGGCGACGACGGGCCACTGCTGCAGAGCTTTCTGCTTGGGCAGCCGGAATTCCGGCGCCTGCTGCGGAGCGAGGACATGCAGCAGCTGCGCCAGCGGGTGATCGCGACCTACCACCTGGGGCCGATGGACGCAGACGATACCCGGGCCTACGTCGAGCACCGGCTCGCCCGGGTCGGCTGGAACGAGCGGCCGCATTTCGAGGACGACATCTGGGCGCGTATCCACGACTACACCAGTGGCATCCCGCGCAAGGTAAACACCTTCTGTGACCGCCTGCTGCTGATGGGGTATCTGGAGGAAAGTACCGACCTGGATGCCGCGCGGGCGCAGCAGGTGATCGACGAGATCGAGGAAGACCTGGAAGGGGTCCTGCTGGATGAGGGGCCGTCTGCCACGGGGCGCCCCGAAGCCGGGTCGGGGTCGGACGGCCTGGATGATCGCCTGGTGGCCAGCCAGGTCTCCATGCTGCGGATCGAACAGGATATCGAGGCACTGGAGGAACGCCTGCAGCGGATCGAGCGCAATCTCCTGGTCAACTTCCGGGCGACCCAGGAGGTGCTGAAGATCGTGCGCGACGAGGGCTACGAAACGGCGTCGCTGGCGCCGGTTTCCAGTGCCGCGCAGTCGTAGCTGCCGAGGCCTGTCATGCAGACGCAAAGTGCCGATCGGCCCAACGCCCTGACCGTCGATGTGGAGGATTACTTCCAGGTCTCGGCACTGGCCCCGCGCATCCCGCGCGATACCTGGGACACTCGCGAATGCCGGATCGAGCGCAACCTTGATCGCATCCTCGAGCTGTTCGATCAGAGCGGCGCGCAGGCGACCTTCTTCACCCTCGGCTGGATCGCCGAGCGTTACCCGCACGCGATCCGCCGCATCGTCGACGCCGGCCATGAGCTGGCGAGTCACGGCTACGGCCACGAGCGGGTCACAGACCTGACGCCCACCGCCTTCCGCGCCGATATCGAGCGCGCCCAGCGCATCCTCGAAGACCTCTCCGGAGCCCCGGTCCGCGGCTATCGCGCGCCCAGCTTCTCGATCGGCGAGGGCAATCTCTGGGCGCTGGAGGTGTTGCGCGAGGCGGGACTGGACTACAGCTCGAGTATCTACCCGGTGCACCACGATCACTACGGCATGCCGAAGGCCCCGCGGCACCCGCATCGCCCGATGCCCGCCGGGGTCCTGGAGCTGCCCCCGGCGACCCTCCGCATGGGCGGGCGCAACCTGCCGGCGGCCGGTGGCGGCTATTTCCGGTTGCTGCCCTACGTGATGTCGCGCGGGGCCCTTCGGCGTATCGGGGCGCTGGACGGGATGCCGGCGGTTTTCTACTTCCACCCCTGGGAGATCGATCCCGATCAGCCGCGGGTGTCCGGGCTCGGGGCGCGGAGCCGTTTCCGGCACTACGTGAACCTGCACCGTATGGAGTCGCGCCTGAAGCGTCTTCTGCAGGACTTTCGCTGGGATCGCATGGACCGCGTGTTTGCCGTGGAACTGGCGGCACCCGGGAACCATGCAAGAGTGACAGGGGAAGACGATGTACGAACCGCCTGATCAACGTGCCAGCGGTACCGGTGCCCTGCAGGTCCGGACGCTGTGTGCGGCCGACCATGCGCGCTGGGATGCGTTCGTGGAGAACTGTCCGCAGGCAACCTTCTTCCACCGCGCGGGCTGGTCGACGGTCTTGCGCGAGGCGTTCGGACACGAGACGCACTTCCTCTATGCCGAGGTGGATGGCGCCATACAGGGCGTGCTGCCGCTGGGCCGTATCCGTTCCCGCCTGTTCGGGGACTCGCTGTCATCGCTGCCGTTCTGTGTCTACGGCGGTGTGGCCGCAGTCACCGACGCCGCGGCTGCGGCGCTGGATGCCCGAGCACAGGAGCTCGCCCGCAGCCTGAATGTCGATTATCTCGAGTATCGCCTGCGCGAACCGAGGCATCCGGACTGGCCGACCAAGAGCGAGCTCTACTCCACCTTCCGCCGCCTTCTGGATCCGGATGTCGACGCGAACATGAATGCGATCCCGCGCAAACAGCGGCGCATGGTGCGCAAGGGCATCAAGGCGGGCCTGGTCAGCGAGGTCGAACATGACATCGACCGCTTCTACCCGATTTACGCGGCCAATGTCCGGCGCATGGGGACCCCGGTCTTCGGCCCGAATTACTTCCGCAAATTGCTCGACGTGTTCGGTGATGATTGCGACGTGTTGACGGTGACGCACGAGGGCGAAGCGGTCGCCAGCGTGGTCAGCTTCTGGTTCCGCAACGAGGTCCTGCCCTACTACGGCGCGGGAACCCCGCGCGCCCGCGCAGTGGCGGGCTACGACTTCCTCTACTGGGAACTGATGCGCCGTGCCTGCGAGGCGGGCTACCGGGTGTTCGATTTCGGCCGCAGCAAGCGCGATACCGGGTCCTTCAGCTTCAAGAAGAACTGGGGCTTCGAGCCGCAGCCGTTGTACTACGAATACGACCTGGTGCGTGCCGCCGAGATGCCGGACGTCAATCCCCTCAACCCGAAGTACCGCTACTTCATCGCCGCCTGGCAGCGCCTGCCCCTGCCCGTGGCCAACTGGCTGGGCCCCAAGATCTCCCGCTCCCTCGGCTGAAGGGCTTTTTCACCACTGAGGCCACAGAGAACACTGAGCAGGTCAAGGGCGGATTGACCACGAAGTGCATCCAGAAAAGATTGTTTGGGGGCGAAATGGAATTCGACCCGCTATCGAAAAAGGCCATCGGATTGGCGATCGAGGTACATCGCGAGCTTGGGCCGGGACTGTTGGAATCGGTTTACGAGAAATACCTGGTGCACGAAATGCTGGAATCGGGGCTGTGCTGCGTCTCTCAGGTTCCGATACCCGTCACTTACAAGGGGCAGACGCTGGATTGTGGATACCGTATCGACATCCTGGTCGAGGACAGACTGATGATGGAATTGAAAAGTGTGGATGCCCTGCAACGGATTCACGAGGCCCAAACTCTCAGGTACATGAAACTCGCGAATATCGCGCAAGCCCTTCAAAAGCGTGCGCCTCAAGGATGGCCTCAAGCGCCTGGTTCTTTGATTTGAATGCCCTTCTTCGTGCCTTCGCGAGCTCCGTGGTGAACAAGCCTTATGGATGATCTGTTGTATCTGGTGCACCGGATTCCGTGGCCGCCCAACAAGGGCGACAAGATCCGTTCGCACCACATCCTGCGCTATCTGGCGCAGCACTATCGCGTGCATCTGGGCACGTTCATCGATGACCCGGCCGACGCCGCCTACCTGCCCGAACTCGAGGGGCTGTGCGCCAGTGTCTGTGCCCGTCCATTGCCGCGCCGGCGTGCCCAGTTGCGCGCCCTGAGCGGCTTGCTGAGTGGCGAGGCGCTGACCGTGCCGTGGTATCGCGACCGGGAACTGGCGCACTGGGTCCGTGCAACGCTGGCAAGGCAGCCGGTCGCCCAAGCCCTGGCCTTTTCCTCGGCGATGGCCCAGTACCTGCCGGAGGGGGACGGGCTGACCCGGGTGGTGGACTTCGTGGACGTGGATTCCGACAAGTGGACGCAGTATGCGCCGACGCGGCGCTGGCCCATGAGCGCCGTATATCGGCGCGAAGGGCGGCGGCTGCTGGCCTACGAGCGACAGGTCGCGCAGGCCAGCGACGCCAGCCTGTTCGTGTCGCCGGCCGAGGCGGATACCTTTCGCAAGCAAGCACCGGAAGTGGCGGACCGGGTGCATGCCCTGAACAACGGTGTCGATGCCGCCTTCTTCTCGCCGGATGCGGTTGCGGCACCGGGTCCCTATCGCGACGGGGTGCGCACCGTGGTGTTCTCGGGGGCGATGGATTACTGGCCCAATGTCGATGCCGTGATCTGGTTCGCCGACCACGTCCTGCCTGCGCTGCAGCTGGAACATCCCGGTGTGGAGTTCTGCATCGTTGGCAGCCGGCCGGCCCCGGAGGTGATGGCGCTGGCGGATCGCCCCGGAGTCACGGTGACCGGATTCGTGGACGACGTGCGACCGTGGATCGCGCACGCGACAGTCGTCATTGCGCCCCTGCGAATCGCCCGTGGGGTGCAGAACAAGGTCCTGGAGGCGATGGCCCTGGCGCGCCCGGTCGTAGCCAGTCCGCAGGCTCTGGAAGGCCTGACCGCGATGGCTGGGCGCGAGGTGATCCGTGCCGAGGCCGAACCGGGTGCGTTCCTGCAGGCCGTTTCCGGATATCTGCGTGCACCGGATTCGGCGCTCGGGCACGCGGCGCGCACCCGGGTGCTGGCGGACTATGACTGGGCGCGCAATCTCGCGCACCTGGGCGAGTTTCTCCGCCTGCACCCCGGCGGGGTCCCCGGCGCCGAGCCAGTCCCGGAGGCTGCCCATGGACGCTGAAACGCTCAACATCCGGGCGTCCGTGCGCGGCTCGTCCTGGTGGCTGGCCGGGCCGGTGCTGGTGCTGGGTCTGGTCGTGCTGGGATGGATGTTCTACCCGACGTTCGAATCCATTGTGGCCGTCTGGAACCGTTCGGAGACCTTTGCCCATGGTTTCCTGATTGTCCCCATCGTGCTGTTTCTGTTGTTTCTCAAGCGCGAGGAGGTGCTGGCCCTGGAGCCGCGTCCTTCCTGGTGGGCGCTGTTGCCCTTGCTGGGCTTTTCGCTGATCTGGGTGGCGGGAGAGCTGGTGGATGTGGTGTCCGTGCGTCAGTTCGCGGCCGTCCTGATGATCCCCGCGCTGTTCTGGCTCGTGTTGGGCAATGCGATCACCTGGCGCTTGCAGTTCCCTCTGGCGTACCTGCTGTTCGCGGTCCCGTTCGGTGAGTTCCTGGTGCCGCCGCTGATGGATTTCACCGCGGACTTCACCGTAACGGCGGTACAGCTCACCGGGATCCCGGTCTATCGCGACGGGTTGTATTTCGATCTGCCCACGGGCCGCTGGTCGGTAGTCGAGGCCTGCAGTGGCGTGCGCTATCTGATCGCGTCGGTCGCCCTCGGCACCCTGTACGCCTATCTCATGTATCGCAGCCCCTGGCGGCGGCTCGTGTTTGTCGGCGTCTCCATCGTGGTGCCGATCGTCGCCAATGGCCTGCGGGCCTACATGATCGTGATGATTGGTCATCTGAGCGACATGGAGTATGCGGCAGGGGTCGATCACCTGATCTATGGGTGGATCTTCTTCGGGGTGGTCATTGCGCTGATGTTCGGGATCGGGGCCTTCTGGCGCGAAGATATGGACCCGCCCGCCGCACGCGTGCACACGCCGAAACAGCGCCGCTCGTTGCAGGCCGGACCGTTCGCCGTGGCGGCCCTGCTGGCGGTGGTGCTGGCCAGCGTGGCCCCACTGTATGCGGATTGGATGAACCAGCGTGATCTCGGTCCGGTGGCGGGTTTGGGCGCGGGCCCGCTGGCCCCGCCCGGCTGGCGGGTGCTGGAGGATCAGGCCGATGCCTGGGAGCCGGGTTATCGCGGCGCCCGCGATGGCCGGGGTGGTCTCGTCACGGCGGAATATGGCGGGCCGCCGGTGGGCATGCACGTGCTGTTCTACCGCGAACAGCACCATTACGGGAACATGGTGGGCTGGAGCAATACCCTGGCCGGGCGTCACCGCGTGGGGTCCTGGTCGCAATCCCATCGCGGGCAGGCCACGGTCGATGGTTACCCCAATCCCGAACGTTTCCTGTTGCACGGGCCCGGGCAGCAACTGCTGGTCTGGCGCTGGTATTGGGTGGACGGCCAGCTGACCACGCTGCCGCATACGGTCAAGGCTCGCGAGGCGCTGAACCGCCTGGTGGGTGGCCGCGATGACGCGGCCCTGGTCGTGCTCTATGTGCCCTATGGCTCCGAGCCCGGGGAAGAGGAGGCGACGCTGCAGGCCTATGCGGCCGACGTCCTGCCCGAGCTCCTCGAGCAGCTCGCCGCTGTCGCGCGACAGTGACGGGCGTATCCGTCAAGACCGTCCGGGATGGTGACCCGCGACCCTGCGTGGCGCATATCATCCATCGCCTGGACATCGGCGGGATGGAGAACGGGCTGGTCAATCTAATCAACCACATGCCCGCGGACCGATTCCGGCACGCCATCATCTGCATGACGGACTACACCGATTTTCGCCTGCGCATCCGGCGCGACGATGTCAGTCTGCATGCCCTGCACAAGCGTGAAGGCAAGGACCCGCAGGTCCACGTTCGCCTGTGGCGACTGCTGCGCGCCCTGCAACCGGATATCGTCCATACCCGGAACTTCGGCACGCTGGAGGCGCAGGTGACCGCCACGCTGTCCGGCGTGCGCGCGCGCGTGCATGGCGAACACGGTTGGGATGTCGGCGACCTGGACGGCACGCGCGACCGCAACCGCCGATTGCGCCGGCTGATGCGGCCACTGGTCCGACACTACATTGCCCTTTCGCAGCATCAAAAGGGATACCTGCGGGATGCGATCGGGGTGCCCGCAGCGCGTCTTTCGCACATCTTCAATGGCGTGGATACCGGCCGTTTCGCACCAACGTCAGAGGCGTTCGTGCCCCCGTTTCCAGAGGGCTTCCGGGGCCCCGGCACCTTCGTGATCGGCTCGGTCATGCGTATGCAGGCGGTCAAGGCGCCGCTGGACCTGGCACGGGCCTTTGTCGCACTGCGCGACCGGATGCCGACGGAGTTTCCGCGCCTGCGGCTAGCGATGATCGGGGACGGCCCGCTGCGCGGGGAGGTCCGCCAGCTGCTGGAGCAGTCCGGGGTGGCGGGCCAGGCCTGGATCCCCGGTGCCCGGGAGGATATCCCCGACTGCCTGCGGGCGCTGGACCTCTTCGTCCTGCCCTCGCTGGCCGAAGGCATCTGCAACACCATCCTCGAGGCGATGGCCACCGGGCTCCCGGTGGTCGCGACGGATGTCGGGGGGAACCCGGACCTCGTCCAGCCGGGGATGACCGGGGTGCTGGTCCCGGCGGGCGATCCGGACGCGATTGCGGCCGCGCTGATGGCCTATCCCGGCGACCCGGCACGGACCGCACGGCAAGGTGTGGCCGCTCGTGCGCGGGCCGAGGCGGAGTTCAGCATGGACGCGATGGTCGCGGGGTATCTGCGGGTGTACGACCGGGTACTGGAGCGGCGTTGAACGTAGGCGTGTGCCGGCGTTAGTTCCGGCGCTAACGCCAGGGGCCCTGTGGCGCGCATCGCGGTCGGTCCGCGGCGGGGTTGTCGTTTATGCTGGATTTTCCGTGATGGTGCGGCGGGGCTTGCACCAATTAGTGCCTCCCCGGGTGCACCGTCCGGCGTCATTTGGCCTCGGCAAGGAAGCGATCAGGAACCCGACATGTGCGGCATTACCGGAATCTTCGATTTGCGTGACCGGCGGCCGATCAATCGGTCCCTGCTGGAGGCGATGAACGAGACCCAGTTTCACCGCGGTCCGGACGAGGGGGGTGTGCACCTGGAGCCGGGCGTCGGGCTGGCGCATCGTCGCCTGTCGATCATCGACCTCTCCGGCGGGCAGCAGCCACTGTTCAACGAGGACGAGACCGTCGTTGTGACCTACAACGGCGAGATCTACAACTTCCCGGAGCTGACCGCCGAGTTGCAGCAGGCGGGGCACCGGTTCCGCTCCCACTGCGATACCGAGGTGATCGTGCATGCCTGGGAGGAGTGGGGCGAGGCCTGTGTGCAGCGCTTTCGTGGCATGTTCGCGTTCGCCGTCTGGGATCGCAATCGCGACACCCTGTTCCTCGCCCGCGACCGCCTGGGGGTCAAGCCCCTGTACTACAGCGCGCTGGCGGACGGGCACCTGATCTTCGGCTCGGAGCTCAAGGCGCTGATGGCGCATCCGGGCATGCCGCGACGTATGGATCCGCATGCGGTGGAGGATTATTTCGCCTTCGGTTACGTGCCGGAGCCGCGCAGCATCTTCCGCGGCGTGCACAAGCTGCCGCCTGGCCACACGCTGACCGTGCGCCGTGGACAGGGCAACCTGAGCGAGCCAAGCGAATACTGGGACATCCCGTTCGGCGACAGTGGCGTGGCGGATGCAGCGACCGCCGCCGAGGAACTCACCGCGCGCCTGCGCGAGGCGGTGGACGTCCGCATGGTCGCCGAGGTCCCGCTGGGGGCCTTTCTCTCGGGCGGGGTGGATTCCAGCGCGGTGGTCGCGATGATGGCGGGCCTGTCCGACGACCCGGTGCGCACCAGTTCCATCGGCTTCGCCGATCCGGCCTACGACGAATCCCGCTACGCGCGGATGGTCGCCGAGCGCTACCACACGGATCACCGCACGCAGGAGGTCGATCCTGACGACTTTGCGCTGCTGGACCGCTTGAGCGGGCTCTACGACGAACCGTTTGCCGACAGTTCCGCGCTGCCGACCTATCGGGTCTGCGAACAGGCACGCCAGCAGGTCGTGGTTGCCCTGTCCGGGGACGGCGGCGACGAGAATCTGGCCGGCTATCGGCGCTATCGCCATCACCTGGCGGAGGAACGCCTGCGCGCGCCGCTGCCACTGGGGCTTCGGCGGGCCGTGTTCGGGACCCTGGCGCGGTGGTATCCCAAGGCCGACTGGGCGCCGCGCCCGTTACGCGCCCGCGCTACCTTCCAGGCCCTGGCGCGAGACTCGGTCGAGGGCTATTTCCAGGGGGTGTCGATCCTGCGCGACGACCTGCGCGCGCACCTGTTTTCGCCGGTGTTTCGGCGCTCGCTTCAGGGCTACAGCGCGGTCGAGGTCCTGCGCCGGCATGCGGCGCGCGCCCCCACCGAGCACCCGCTGTCGCTGGTGCAGTACCTGGACATGAAGACCTACCTGCCGGGCGACATCCTGACCAAGGTCGACCGCGCGAGCATGGCGCATTCGCTGGAGGTCCGAGTGCCGCTGCTCGACCACCAGCTGGTCGAGTGGACCTCGGGGCTGCCCCCGGATCTCAAGCTGCGGGGGACGGAGGGCAAGTACGTGTTGAAAAAGGCCATGGAGCCCTACCTGCCGGAGGAGATCCTCTATCGGCGCAAGAAGGGCTTCGCCGTCCCGGTCGCCGCGTGGTTTCGCGGACCGCTGCGCGAACGCATGCGGGCGCAGGTGCTGGGGCCGCGCATCGCCGACTCTGGCATCTTCGACATGGATTACCTCAAGACCCTGGTGGACCAGCACACCAGCGGTGCCCGCGACCACAGCCCGGCCCTGTGGTCGCTGTTGATGTTCGAGGGCTTCCTGGCCCGGTCGACGGCCTGATGCGGGGGTGGTGATGAAGATCCTGCATGTCCTCGATCACTCCATCCCGCTGCACAGTGGGTATACCTTCCGCACGGCCGCCATCCTGCGCGAGCAGCACCGGCTTGGCTGGGAGACGTTTCACCTGACCAGCCCCAAGCAGGGGGCGGTGGAGGCGGACGAGGAGGATGTCGACGGTCTGCACTTCTACCGCACGCGCTATCGCCCCGGTACGCTGCCGGGGCTGGGCGAATGGGGGCTGATGCGTGCCCTGACCCGGCGCCTGGAGGCCGTGGCCCGGGAGTTGCAGCCGGATGTGCTGCATGCCCATTCCCCGGTTCTCAATGCCCTGCCGGCCCTGCGGGTCGGCCGGCGTCTCGGTATCCCCGTGGTCTACGAGGTGCGGGCCTTCTGGGAGGATGCCGCGGTGGACCACGGGACCAGCCGCGAACACGGGCTGCGCTACCGCATGACGCGCGGCTTCGAGTCGTACGTGTTCCGCCGGGTGGACCACGTGACGACCATTTGCGAAGGCCTGCGCCGCGACATCGTCGCCCGGGGCATCCCGCAGGACCGGGTCACCGTGATCCCGAATGCGGTGGATGCCGAGGCCTTCCGCCTGGGCGGGGCGCCGGACGCCGAGCTTAAGGTGCAGCTCGGGCTGGCCAATGCCCGGGTGCTGGGTTTTATCGGCTCGTTCTATGCCTACGAGGGGCTGGACCTACTGCTGGAGGCCTTTCCGCGCATCCGGGCGCAGGCCCCGGATGTACGCATCCTGCTGGTCGGTGGCGGGCCGCAGGCGGAACGCCTGCAGGAGCAGGCCCGGCGCCTGGGCATCGCCGAGCAGGTCGTGTTTGCGGGTCGGGTGCCGCACGACCAAGTGCAGCGCTACTACGACCTGGTGGATCTGCTGGTGTACCCACGCCACTCGATGCGGCTGACCGAGCTGGTGACCCCGCTCAAGCCGCTGGAGGCGATGGCCCAGGGGCGACTGCTGGTGGCCTCGGATGTGGGCGGACACCGGGAGCTGATCCGCCATGGTGAGACCGGCTGGCTGTTCCCGGCCGACGATCCGTACGCGCTGGCGGACACGGTGCTCGACACCCTGGCCCGCGCGCCCGAATGGGATGCGGTACGCGTCGCGGGGCGCCGCTTTGTCGAGCAGGAACGCACCTGGGCGAGGAGTGTTGCCCGATACCAGGCGATTTACGAACGTCTGCGGGGTGTCGTGGAGCCCGCCAATGCCCGGTGACCGGCGTCACGCTGGCCGGAGTCCGCGCCTGGTGGTGTTCACCCGCGTCTACCCCAACGCGGCGCAACCCAACCTGGGGCTGTTCGTGCGCGAGCGCATGCGGCGGGTGGCCGAACACCTGGATCTGGTCGTCGTGGCGCCGGCCCCGTGGTTCCCCTTCCAGGGGCTGCTGGGGCGTCTCCGGCCGCATTCGCGACCGCCCTTGCCGCGCTACGAGGAGCAGGGCGGCATTGCGGTGTACCACCCCCGGTTCTTCTGCTTTCCGGGGGTGCTCAAGTGGACCGACGGGTTGTTCCTCGCGCTCGGCAGTTTCTGGCTGATGCGACGGCTGCGGCGCGATTTCCGCTTTGACCTGATCGATGCCCACTTTGTCTATCCCGACGGCGTGGCCGCCCGCTGGCTGGCCCGCTGGTTGCGCTGCCCCTACACCATCACCCTGCGCGGTAGCCTGGTCCGTTTTGCCGCCAGCACCCTGCATCGGCGCCAGATCAATCGGGCGATGGGTGCGGCGGCCCGGGTGTTCTCGGTGGCGGACTCGCTGCGGCAGGATGCGATCGCCTGGGGGCAGGCCCCCGGGCATGTACAGGTCGTCGGCAACGGCGCGGACCTGCGGCGTTTCCATCCCGAGGACCGGGCCGGGGCCCGCCAGCGCCTGGGGCTGCCGCAGGAGGGCCGTTTCCTCGTGTCGGTGGGGGGGCTGACCGAGCGCAAGGGCTTTCACCGGGTGATCGCGACCCTCCCCGAATTGCTGCGCACGCAACCCGACCTGCACCTGGTCATTGCCGGCGGCGCGACCCCCGAGGGCAACAACGAGGCCGAGTTGCGCCAGCAGGTAAAGAGCCTGGATCTGGAAGACCGGGTCTGGTTCCTGGGGCAGGTATCGCCGGAAGACCTGCGTTTCGTCTATTCGGCTGGCGATGTGTTCGTCCTGGCCACCCGGTTCGAGGGCTGGGCGAATGTCTTCCTCGAGGCGTCGGCCTGCGCCCTGCCGATCGTGACCACCCGGGTCGGGGGCAACGCCGAGGTGGTGAATTCCGATCAGGTCGGGATCGTGGTCCCGTACGACGACCATGACGCGCTGCGCGACGCCCTGCTGGAGGCGCTCGAGCGCGAATGGGACCGCGAGGCCATCCTGGCGCATGCGCGGGCGAATGCCTGGGAGACGCGGATCCCGGAGCTGGTTGCAGCCTTCGAGCAGATCGCGGCCGCGGATGCCGCGACGGCCCCCGGGACCGCGCGGTCCGGCTGAACATGGGGCTTTATACCCAATGGGTGGCGCGCGGCCTGTTCCCGCTGCAGGAGCGGCTCAAGGGTCACCCGACGGTGGCGTTGCACAAGGCCCTGGAAACCACTCAGTGGTGGACGCCGGAGGCCCTACGGAGCCTGCAGGAGCAGCGGCTGCAGGGGCTTCTGGAACGTGTCGCGCGGCAGGTGCCGTTCTATCGTGAATGGTTTGCGCAACAGGGCGGGTCGCCTGCGGCGTTCTCCGGCATTGCGGACCTTCAGTGCCTCCCGGTCGTCGACAAGGCGCTGATCCGCGAACAGGGCGCGGCCTGGCGCGCGGAGGGCGCGCGGAACCTCGAAGAGCAGCACACCAGCGGGTCGTCCGGCGAGCCTCTGAGGTTCTGGCTGGGCGCGGATCGCATCGGTATGGATATCGCCGCAAAGTGGCGGGCAACCCGCTGGTGGGGTGTGGACGTGGGCGACCGCGAACTGGTCCTGTGGGGATCCGCCGTCGAGAACGAGGCCCAGAACGGCATGCGTGCCTGGCGCGATCGCCTGTTCCGGTCGTACCTGGTGCCGGCCCGCGACCTGAATCCGGCGCGGCTCGACCGCATCATCGAACAGATCCGCCAGCGGCGTCCGCGCATGCTGTTCGGGTATCCGTCGGCATTGTCCCGCGTGGCCTGGCGGGCGCGCGAGCGGGGACAGCGGCTGGATGATCTCGGGATGCGTGTCGCCTTCACGACCTCCGAGGTGTTGCGCCCGGAGTGGCGCGCGGTGATCGGCGAGGTGATGGGCTGTGGGGTCGCCAACGAGTACGGCGCGCGCGACGCCGGGTTCATTGCCCGTGAATGCCCGGCGGGGGGCATGCACATCACGGCCGAGGCCCTGATCGTCGAGATCCTGGATGCGGAAGATCGACCGGTGCCGCCCGGCGCGACCGGAAACATCGTCATCACCAACCTGGTGGGCCCGGAATTCCCGTTCATCCGCTATCGCACCGGGGACCGGGGTGCCCTGGACCCGCGTCCCTGCCCCTGCGGGCGCGGCCTGCCGCTGCTGCGCGACATCGACGGCCGTGCCAACGACGGCCTGATCGCGACGGACGGTTCCTGGATCCACGGCAGCCGCTTCAACTACCTGATGCGCGACCTGCCCGGGCTGCGCGCCTACAAGGTCATCCAGCACGACCGACACCACGTCGAGGTGCTGCTGAGCCTGGTCGCCGCACTGCCGGCGGCCGCCGAGGAGCGCCTGCGCCGTGCATTGGTCGACGCGCTGGGGCAGGCGGTCCAGGTGGATGTTCGGTCGGTGGATGCCATCCCGCCAGAGCCCAACGGCAAGCACCGCCATGTTGTCTGCCGCGTTCCCGACGCCGACCAGCCAGCCCGGAACGCCTGAACGCGCGCCACGAAGCGCACGAAGACGCGAAGAAGGGCTGATTCACAGGAAGCGGGGAAGGCGGGAAGATTCGTGATGGTGGTGCCGGGGCGTGCCGGGCGTTCGTGGCGGCCCCCAGCGCGGCGCGTGCAGGTGAACCGCGAAGCCGGCGTCTCGTGCGTGGGCGTGGGCGTGGGCGTGGTCGAGGCCGCGATGCGTTTCGCTGCGCTCAACGCATCCTACCCGCTACCCGCTACCCGCTACCCGCTTGAGCCGTAGGATACGGATGAGCGGAGCGAATCGCATCGACCGAACTCTCCGTGTCCTCTGTGGTGTAGCAGCCCTTGCCCTCGCTTCGTGTCTTCGTGCGTTTCGTGGTTCATGCCAGGCGGGCGGCGGGGTGCGATTCGAGCCAGAGGTCGAGCATCATCAGGATCCAGACGAAATCGCCGTAATAGGCCGCGTGGCCCTCGCGGTGCAGGCGGATCAGTTCGTCGATGAAGTCGTCGCGGAGGAAATTGCGGCCCTTCAGTCGCAGCAGGCTGTCGTATGCCAGCTCCCGCAGCGGCGCGTGCTCCTGCATCCAGACGCCGAACGGCAGGCCGAAGCCGTGTTTTTTCTTGTCGATGATGGCGTCGGGCAGGAAACCGGTAAACGCCTCCTTGTAGAAGTGGCGCAGCCGGCCGTTGCGCAGCTTCAGGTCCGATGGTACGCGGCAGGAGAACTCGACCAGATCGTCGTCCAGCATCGGGAAGGCGACATCGACGCCGGCCAGCTGGCACATCCCGGTCACCTTGCGCAGGTCGTTGTCGGCCAGGGTTTGCTGCCAGTCCAGGTACATCATGCGGTTGAGGGACGACGCCGATTGGGGCTGCGCGTAGATCCCGCGCATCAGCTCCCAGGGGGCCTCGCGGTCCACCTCCGCGAGAAACTCGGGTTCGAACATCGTTTCCGGTGCCAGGCGGTGCAGGTAGTTGTAGGTCTGCAGTCGATCCGGCAGCGGGATACGCGCCTGTTCCACGTAGCTGCGGGCCTTGCCGGCCAGCGGCAGGCCGCGCGGCAGGCGGGTGAACAGCGGATCCAGCAGGTGGTGGCGCAGCGGCGCGGGGATCCGGCCCCAGTGTTCGAATACGCCCTGCTTGGCGTAGCGCGCATTCCCGGCGAACAGCTCATCGCCGCCATCCCCGGCCAGTAGCCGGGTGATGCCGGCGTCGGCCGCCATGCGGGCGCAGAAATAGGCCGGCAGGGCCGACGAATTACCGAAGGGCTCGTCGTAGCTGCCGGCGATCCGGGGCACGGCCTCGACGACGTCCTCCGGCGTCACGTAGTACTCGTGCGCCTGGGTCCCGAAGTGCCGCGAGGCGATGCGCGCGTACTCCATCTCGTCGTATCCGGGCGCATCAAAGCCGATGCTGAAGCTGTCGGCCCCGGGGTGCATGCCGGCGAGCATCCCGGCCACCGTCGAGCTGTCCAGGCCGCCGCTCAGAAAGGCGCCGGGGCGGGGGGTGTCCGCACGTCGTTCCACCGCTGCTTGCGCGTGTTCGTGCAGGGCCTGTTCCAGGGCCTCGGGCGTGGCCGCGCTGTCTTCCTCGAAGCGCGGGCGCCAGTAGCGGGACACCTCGGCCCGGTCGCCGTTGTGGGTCAGGCGGTGGGCGCCCGGCAGTTTTTCCAGCCCGGAGAACAGGCTGACCGGGGCCGGAAGCATGTGGAAGAAACAGTAGTGGTAGAGCCCCTCGCGGGTCACCTCGGTGGCAACCGCCGGGTGTGCGGCCACGCATCCGGCACTGGTGCCGAAGGCCACGCCGCCATCCAGGTGCGCAAAGTGAAGCGGTGTCTGGCCGAGGCGGTCGATGCCGGCCACCAGGCGACCGTGCCCGGAATCCACGATGGCCAGTGCATAGTCGCCGCCAACCTGCTCGAAGAGGCCGGTGCCGTGCTGCCGCCAGGCCTCCAGCAGGGCTTGCGCCGGGTCGTGCTCTCGCGCCCGTCGGGCCAGGACAGGGTCCCGCCATTGCGGGTGGCCGGTGATGGCGGCAATGACGTCGGCATCCTGCGCGATCCAGCCGCCCCGGACCCGGCAGCCGCCCAGGCGGTTCGTGCATTGGGCGTCAGGCGCCCCGGAGAGCCCCGGGAGCGCCTCTCCCTGGGCCTCAAGGGCGCCGGCCGGTGATGCGGCATTCACCGCGAACCATCCACAAAGTCCCGCCATCCGTCCGCCTGTTGCCTGGTCGGGCCAGGGAAACGTTGATTGATGTATGCGTTCGCGCTCGAGTCGTTGTTGCTTGCTGACAAGGCGCGGGATGCGCGGGGCGAGGCCGCGCGCACTGCTCGCGAGCACGAATCCATGCCGTGCTGGAGCTCATTCTACGTGCGGGTCCGGGTGTGCGAGGTGGTCCGAGGCCCAGGGGCTTAACGTGCCGATCACGCAGGGGGCGCGGTGTGCCGGTGCCGATCTGGACAGCCCGTGCAGATGCGGTAACCTGCCGGACAATCCCGCATCCCGGCCGGGCAGGGATACCCGACCTCCAGGAACCCGTCATATGTCGACCCTCGATCACACCAAGAACCTGCTGGACAGTGCCCTGAGTCTGAACGGACAGGCACAGCACTTCGACCGCAACACCACGCTGTTGGGTGGCGTACCGGAGCTGGATTCGATGGCGGTCGTTTCGCTGATCACCTCGATCGAGAGCCATTTCGATATCGTGATCGATGATGACGATGTCAGCGCCGAGACCTTCGAGACGCTCGGCACCCTGGTCGATTTCATCGACTCCAAGCTCGACGGCTAGGCGCGCGGCATGGAAGCCGGGTTCCTGGAGGGCAAGGCCGGGCCGGTATTCCATGTGCTCCATCTGCCGGATGGTCCCTCCATCCGGGGCGCTGTGCTGTTTGTCCCGCCCCTGGCCGAGGAGCTCAACAAGTCCCGTCGCATGGTGAGCCTGCAAGCGCGCCGCCTGGCGCAGGCGGGCTACGCCGTGTTGATCCCGGACCTCTACGGGTGCGGCGATAGCGGCGGTGACTTTGGCGACGCGGACTGGGATCTCTGGCTGGACGACCTCGCACGCTGCAGCGAACACCTCGAGACGCGTTGCCCGGCGCCGTTCATGGTCTGGGGGGTGCGGGCGGGTTGCCTGCTCGCGGGTGACTTCCTGGCCACACGTGCGCAACCGGTGACGGCCGCGATCTTCTGGGCCCCGGTCACGAATGGCGAACAGCACCTGACCCAGTTCCTGCGCCTGCGCATGGCCGCCGGGCTGATGAGTGGGCAGAAGGAAGGTACCGCCCAGCTGCGGGCACAGCTGGATGCGGGAGAGCCGCTGGAAGTCGCCGGGTATACCCTGGCGCCCAAGCTGGCCGCGCGCCTGGCGGCGGCCCGTCTGCAGCGGCCGCACGCGGAGGCGATCGAATGGTTCGAGGTGGCCGCGCAGGACACCGCACCGCTGCCGCCGGCGAGCGAACGTCTGATCGAGCGCTGGCGAGAGGAGGGCGCCGCGGTCACCGCGACGGTCGTTGCTGGCGATGCCTTCTGGTCCACCCAGGACATCATCGAGGTGCCGCAATTGCTGGAGGCGACCATGCAACGCCTGGAGGCTTTCCCATGAGCGAGCGCGCCGTCGTCTTCCAGGTGGGGGAGGACGAACTCCTGGGGATCCTGCATCCCGGCGCGGAGGGCGCCCGGCATGGCGTGCTGATCGCCGTGGGCGGGCCGCAGTACCGGGTAGGCAGTCACCGCCAGTTCTTGCTCCTGGCCCGACACCTCGCGGCGCAGGGGATACCCGTTTTCCGCTTCGACTTCCGCGGCATGGGCGATTCTTCCGGTGCCCAGCGGACGTTCCACGACGTGCACGACGACCTGCATGCGGCCGTCGATACCTTTGCAGGCGAGGTGCCGGGGATGCACGAGGTGACCCTATGGGGTCTGTGTGGTGCGGCCTCTG
The DNA here is from genome assembly GCF_000381505.1 of Thioalkalivibrio sp. ALM2T. Lineage (NCBI taxonomy): Bacteria > Pseudomonadati > Pseudomonadota > Gammaproteobacteria > Chromatiales > Ectothiorhodospiraceae > Thioalkalivibrio > Thioalkalivibrio sp. ALM2T. The sequence goes on along the minus strand of NZ_KB906569.1, from coordinate 48,459 downwards.
CGGCGTTGTTCTATGCCTGGCGCGACCCCCGCGTGACAGGCCTGGTGCTGGTGAACCCCTGGGCCCGCACCGAGGAAGGGCTGGCTCGGGCCTACCTGAAGACCTACTACCTCCAGCGCCTGTTCTCGCGCGATTTCTGGTCCGGGGCCCTCAAGGGGCGTTGCAACCCCTGGGTGTCCCTGCGCTCCCTGGGGCGCATGGTCGGCACTGCGGTTGGTTCCGGTTCCGGGGGGGCTTCTGGCGAGCGCGAAAACTCAAGCCCGGATCGCATCGACAAAGGCCCCCTGCCGGACCGGATGGCCGAGGGATGGCGGCGCTTCCAGGGGCCCGTCCTGGTGATTCTGAGCGGCGATGACCTGACCGCCGCCGAGTTTCGCGATGTGGCGACGAACGCGCCGGAATGGAGTGGATTGCTGCAGGAGCCGCGCGTGACCCTGCGCGAACTGCCCGGTGCAAACCACACCTTTTCTCGCCGCGTGTGGCGCGACCAGGTGGCGCTGTGGACGCATGACTGGCTACAGACATTGCCGGAACGAGGGCGGGAGTGATGTCGTCCGTGGAGCAAGCCCGGACGAGCAGCAGGGCCCCGGCCGCGCCGGAGGGTCGTGACCGCAAGCCCCTGGTGTCGGTGATCATGCCGGCCTACAACACGGCCGCATATATTGCCGAGTCCGTCGACAGTGTTCTGGATCAGGACTACCCGAGCATCGAGCTGATCGTGGTAGACGACGGCTCGACCGACGGGACGCTCGACATCCTGCGTGGATATGGTGACCGCCTGACACTGTTGACCCAGCAGAACCAGGGGGCGGCCGTGGCCCGCAATGCCGGCGTCGCGAGGGCGGGCGGTGACTACATCGCCTTTATCGATTCCGACGATGTCTGGCTGCCGGGAAAGGTCGTGGCTCAGGTGGACTACATGGACCAGCATCCCGGGATCGGGATGACCTTTACCGCCTGGGCCACGTGGAAGCCCGATCCGTCCGGCACGTTCCTGAAGCCCGATACGGCCAAGGGCGCGTACCCGATGAACCCTGACGGCGAATCGCTTGTGGATCGTGGGTCGGGGTGGCTTTACAACCGTCTACTCTTCGGCTCGCTGCCTCACACCATCACGGTCATGATGCGACGCGACCTAGTGGAACGTGTCGGACAGTTCGACCCTGATCTCAAAAGGGGGCAGGACTACGATTACTGGTTGCGGGCGTCGCGCTTGACCGAGATCCACCAACTGAACCTGGTGACGGCTCTCTACCGGCTTCATGGCGAGGGCTGTATCACCAAGTACCCCGACACGAACTATGAATTCGAGGTCGTCCGCAAGGCGCTCGGTCGCTGGGGTCGGGTTGGCCCGGGCGGAGAGCAGACGTCACGCGGCGCGATTCGCAGGCGCCTTGCCGAGACCTGCTTCAGTTTCGGCTATCACCATTACTGGGAGGGGGACCCGAGGCTGGCGGCACGGTCGTTTCTGCAGTCGACGCTTCGGGATCCCTGGTCCGTGTCCACCTGGGCCTACCTGGTCCTGAGTGCCGGTAAGAGTCTGGCAGGGAGACGCAAGGCGCGGTGAGGCATTGGGCCGGACCCGGCATCGTCCGGGCTGATTAAGGGCTATCGGCAAGAACAAGCCGGAGACAGGAGGAGGTGCCATGACTGAAGATCCATCTTCCGCGCAGGCCGAACTGGTCGAGGCCGAGGCCTACGAGAGCATGATGCAGCTGGCCGAAAGCGCGGGCATCCCGGGCTTTCGAGTGGTCCGCAGCGGGACGCATGTTGCCCTGATCGCCCCTGGCCTGAAGAAGATGCTGGTCTTTAACCGGGTGCTGGGACTGGGCGTTTCAGGCCCGGCGACCGAGGGCCATATTGATGAACTAGCCGCCCTGTACGCCGAGCATGACCTTCCCTGGGCAATCGAGCTCAGCCCTTATGCCCGCCCGGAGTCCGTTCTCCAATGGCTACGCGATCGCAGGATTCGCCGGGGGGCGGCATCTGCGGTCCTGATGCGGGCCAGCAGCGACGTCCCCGAGGGGAAGAGCGATCTCGAGATCCGCCCCTGGCGGCCAGAAGACGAAGATGCCGGCGCCGCGCTGGCGGTCGATGCGTTCTCCGTGCCGCAGGAGGCAAGGGCCCTACTGACGGAACTGCCGCGTTCACCCAAATGGCGTCAGTGGCTGGCGCTCGACGATGGAACGGTGGTGGCAACCGGCCTGTTGTATCTCGGGGATGGGGTGGCCTGGGCCGGGTGGGAAGCAACCCGCCCGGACTACCGTGGACGAGGCCTGCATGGGGCGCTTATCTCCGCTTGCCTCAGGGACGCGTCGCTGCATGGGTGTACGTCGGTGATCACGGATACCGCCGTGGGGACACCGGACAGGCCGGACCCGTCCTATCAAAACCACCTCCGCAAGGGGTTCGAGGTATTGCATCTCCGGCATACGTACCTGGCTGTGCCTGGAGTGGTCGCTCCGGCGTAGCCTGGAAACAGACGTTGCCCTGGGCTTGGCGCAGCCTCGTATTTACGGGGTTGCCGTCTCTTCCAGGGTCGAGATCAGTGCCTTTCGGTCGGCCTTGCCATTGGCGTTGAGCGGCAGGTTCTCCAGCGAGTGGATGGCTCGGGGCACCATCACCGTGGGCAGTCGCTGGCGGAGCCGGTCGCGTATGGTCGATTCGTCCATATCTTCCGCGACCACGAACGCCACGATCCCCGAGGCGCCGCTTTCCGTTCGTGGCCATCCGACGGCCACTGCCTGGTCCGTGCCGGCGGCCTCGCGCAGTGCGGCCTCGACCTCGCCGAGCTCGATCCGCACCCCGCCAATCTTGATCTGGTGATCCAGGCGCCCGAGAAAGATGATCGGTTCGCCCGCGGCCGGGCGACGCACCAGGTCCCCGGTGCGGTAGTGCACGCGCCCATCGTCCAGGTGCACAAAGGCCTTTGCCGTGCGTTCGGGGTCCTTCCAGTAGCCGGGCGTCACCTGCGGGCCGCTGATCAGCAGTTCGCCCTCGGCCCCGACCGGCACCTCCCGCAGGGCCTCGTCCGCCACGCGCAGTCCGACCTGGTTGCCCGGATAGCCGATCGGCACCATGCCGTGCTCGCATTCCGCCGGCGAGCGTTCTCCGTCCCAGCGGTAGTAGCAGGTATCCACGGTGCATTCGGTGGGCCCGTAGGCATTGTCGACAATGGCATTGGGGGCGGCGGCCGCCATCGCCTCGGCCAGCTCCGCTGACAGGGCCTCCCCGCCAAAGCGGCACAGGCGCAGATCCGGGAACCGTCCCGGCGCCCAGCCGTTGCGGCGATTCATCCCGTGCCCGGCCGAGGGGGTGATGTCGATCACCGTGAGCGCCTTGTCCGCGATGTAGCGGTTGGGGTTGAACCACTCCTTGGCGGAGGGGCAGCACAGGCATGCGCCAAAGGCCCACGACACGTACAGATCGAACATCGAGGAATCGAAGGTGATGTCGTAGAACTGCGAAAAGCGGTCCGTCTCGCTAATGCCGAACTCCCGGTAGCGCTCCTGCGACATCTCCACGAAACGGGCGGCGTTGCGCTGGAGCACCCCCACACCCTTGGGGACGCCCGTGCTGCCGGAGGTGAAGAACAGGCAGGCCAGAGCATCCGGGGATACGGCCGCTGGCGCCCAATCCGCGGGCCGATGGGAATCGCCGGCCACCCGGAAGTCGTGTCGGGGCCAGCGCGTTTGCAGGTCCTTCAGTCGCTGCGTATCGGGTAGCAGGATCAGGAGCGGGCGGGAGAATGCCCGCAGCAGTTCATCGAGCCGCTCAAGACCCTGGGTATCCACCAGCAACGCTGACAGATCGGCCTGTTCGGCCATGGCCACCGTACGTTCCGTGGGAAACCCCGGGTTCAGCGGAACTAGAGCTTGGCCGGCCATCAGGGTGCCCAGAATCCCGCGGTACATCGTGAGCGAGCGCTGGGCAAGCACACCGACCCGGCCGGGCCCGGTCGGGCTCTGCTGCAGCGTGTGCGCAATGTCCGCCCCGGCCGCGAACAGCTCCTCGTAGCTCAGGACGCGACCCTCGACATCCAGGGCGGGGCGTTCCGGGAAGCGTTCGACGGAGCGCAGGAAGCCGGTCAGTAAACCCTTCGTTATCCTGGCGTTTGGCATGGATGCAGTCCTCGCTCTCCTTGGGAACCCTTTACTGCTGCGGCTCTCGGGGGTTTTTGGGTCGGCCCGGACCGGCGATCCATCTGGCCAGTCGTGCCCAGGCACGTCCACGGTGCCTTCAGCGCAGCATCCGCGAACGCCCCATCTCGTACAATCCAGACGAGAAGCCGGCCGCCAGGCCTGGCTAACGGCCGCCTGATGGCGGTTGTCTACGGGCCCGCGACAAGGCCCCTCGTGCGAAGGATCCCGGTTCGGCGAAACCATGCTGCAAATTCTGCACAAGCTGAATGCCCTGCTCGACCCCCGCGATCGCGGCAAGGTCGTCTTGCTGCTGATCCTGATGATTGCCACGGCGTTCATGCAGACCGCCGGCATCGCCTCGGTCATGCCGTTTCTGGCGGTACTCTCCGATCCGGACATGGTCCACGACAACGAGATGCTGCGCGTCACCTACGAATGGCTTGGCTTCGAGTCGACCGGTCGCTTCCTGTACTTCCTGGGTCTTGCGGCCTTTGTTCTGTTCATGACCGGTACTGCGCTCCAGGCATTCAACCAGTGGGCCATTACGCGGTTCACCCACATGCAGCAGTACGAGCTCTCCCGGCGCCTGATGGGGGACTACCTCAGCCGTCCGTTCACGTTCTTCCTTAATCGAAACTCCGGTGATTTGGCGAAAACGGTACTGCAGGAAACCACCCAGGCGATCAATGGCGCGCTGATGCCCGCGTTGAAGCTCGCGAGCCAGCTGTTACTCGCGGCCTTCATCATTGCACTTCTGGTTGTGGTGCAGCCCTGGCTGGCCTTGATCGCAGCGGCTGGCCTCGGTGGCATCTATGCGGTCATTTATGTGGCGTCGCGGACGTGGCTGAACCGCATCGGCCTGGACCGCGTGGAGGCCAATCGCGAGCGTTTCACGGCCGCCGCCGAGGCCTTTGCCGGTGCCAAGGAGATCCGTCTGTTGGGGCGGGAGCGTGATTACCTGGAGCGGTACCGGAAGCCATCCAAGCGGTTTGCGAGTCACCAGGCGAATGCGGTCCTGCTGCAGAGCCTCCCGCAATACGCGATCGAGGCGATTGCATTCGGCGGGGTTCTCGTCCTGGTGCTCTATCTGATGGCGGGCGACGGTGGGCTGGCTCAGGCCTTGCCCCTGATCGGCCTGTACGCGCTGGCCGGACGCCAGTTGATCCCGGCGTTTCAGAAGATCTTTCAGCAGGTCGCTTCGCTGCGTTTCAATGCGGCCGCGGTCGACAGCGTTCTTCGGGACCTTGGCCAATTCTCTGACAGTACGCCTCCGCTTTCGCGCAACGATCGACTCGCTCCGCTGGCTCCGACTCGGTCCATCAAGGTGCAAGATCTCACCTATCGGTATCCCGAACACGAGCATCCTGCTCTGAAAGACATCTCTCTGGAGATTCGCGCCAGAACCACGGTCGGATTCGTGGGCTCGTCCGGTGCCGGAAAGAGCACCCTGGTCGACGTGTTGCTGGGTCTTTTGGAACCCGAGCAGGGCACTATCCTGATCGATGGCGAACCCCTGACACGAGCCAACATCCGTCGCTGGCAGGCAGCCCTGGGCTACGTCCCGCAGCACATCTTTCTCGCTGACCAGAGTGTGGCCGCGAATATCGCCCTTGGCGTGCCCGAAGAACAGATCGACCAGGCGGCCGTCGAGAAAGCGGCTCGCCTCGCCAACCTGCACGATTTTGTAACCCAGGAATTGCCTCACGGGTACGCCACCGTCATCGGCGAACGCGGTACACGACTCTCCGGCGGGCAACGTCAAAGGATCGGCATTGCCAGGGCCCTGTACCGTGATCCCGATGTGCTTTTCTTCGACGAAGCGACGAGCGCCCTGGATAACGCCACGGAACGTGCCGTGATGGACGCGATCCAGAACCTCTCAGGCAACAAGACCATCCTCTTGGTCGCCCATCGCCTGACCACGGTGCGTAACTGCGACACGATTTACCTGTTGGACAAGGGGGCGGTCTCGGCTGAAGGCGCATGGGACTGTCTGAATTCGCAAAGCAAGGAATTCCAGAAACTGGCGTCGGGGTTGGCTTGATGGTTACCAAAGGTTTGTAGGTTGGCACATGGCGCTCCGAACGATGCTCAACCTCTGCTTTGAAGTCTCGGCCTTTTCCGTTGGTGGATTGCCATTTTCCGGGATTGGGAAATCGCCGCGTGATGGGCAGCCGGGATCGCTTCGCTGGGGCCTCCTCTTTGCCGGTGGCCTGATTTTTCAGGGGGAACCAGCCATTGTCTAGCACGCCGGTAGAAGACCCCAAAGGAGTCGAGGAAGAAGCGCTCCGTCCGTTCTATGTCGGCAAGGGGAGCTGGCACTGGATCTCCGCCGAGCAGGCAGAGCAGGCGCAGGCTCTCGCCTCCGGAAAATGGGCGGATGCCCTGACCGGAATTGACCTCCCCTGGCTCTGCTGGAATGTCCAGAGTGACTGGTGTTTGGTCCAGCAGAGGATGGTGGCATCTGCTGGCTGGACTCCGATCGTCGGATTCGACCCCCGGATCGGGCCGCCACCACTAATCGAGGGTGCCCGCCTAGTCGATTTCAACGAGGGCCTCGATCTGCCTGCCATGTCGATGATGTTCCCAATCGAGTTCGCCTGGCTCTTTGCGCCTCGCCTCGCTTTCTGGCACTCCGATCTGTTGGTCCGCGAGCCTCTGTTTCGGCGTCTGTCCGATCGCTTCAAGGCCCTCCGGGATGGCCAGACGGCAGCGGTAGACATGCGGCTTGGATGGCTGCGCAGACTCAGGGGGCACTACGGCCGTTACTGGGAGCTAATCGGTTGTACAACCAGGCATGCCAGTCTGGATCAGTTCAACGCGGGTTGTGGCTGGTGGCGGCATCCAATGGCCCACCCCAACGCACCAACGGGTCCGCAAGCGACCAGCCGCAAAAAATACATGAAGGACCATGGCGTGGGCATCCTTATGTGGGACGAACAGGCGGGCGGCGATGTCGTCGCAATCAACGCACGGCCCCTGCATGAAGGGCACTGCACTCGGATCGGAAACCCACATTATCGGAAAACTTCGCCGACGGACGCTCGACGCGACCTGAGCAAGGATCTTCCTTCCAACTACGATTTGCGGGAGGTCTGCGCGCAGCTCGGGCTTTCGCACTTTCTTGGCCCCCCGGGCAGCAGTGACTGAACCCATGTCCGCCGCAACTGGTCGTCGTTACCCTCTGCATTTCCTGGCTCCTGCAGCCGTTCGCGAGTTCATCGATTCGTTGGCCGGTGTGCCCCTTGATGACTGTCCCGGTCTTTTCCACACCAGCAGCTGGGCCTGGATTGGTCAGACTGCGTTAGAACTCCGCAATTCTGGGCTGGACGTCAGCACGGGCGAGGACTTTCACCCCGGTGCGATCAACTTCGGCCTCGCGGCGGATATCCGGCGGCGCCCTGTCACCCCCGGGATTTTCAAGGTCAGCCTTGATGCCGATCAACTTCGCCCTCGATGGGCGAACCTTTCGATTGTCCAGAATCAGCGGCAAACATCCCGTCGTGCATTCTGGGTTCCCCACTGGCCGCAACCGGGCCTGGTCCGGCGTGACGTTGCTAGAACCGAATTTCGTACTGTCGGTTTCTTCGGGCTTGAACGTAACCTTTGTCGCGACCCACAGTGGTGGGAGAGTGTTTGTGCAGCGTACGGAATGGAATTCCGTCTAAAGACGGCTGCCGAGTGGAACGACTATCACGATATCGATGTGGCTGTGGGCGTACGTGATTTTTCCTGCAAGAAACACGACGAGAAACCGCCAACGAAGATGTTCAATGCGTGGCTAGCCGGGGCCGTCTTCATTGGCGGGTGTGACTCGGCCTATTCTCAAGTGGGAAAAGATGGACGGGATTATCTGAGGTGCGTTACTGAAAAGGATTTGTTGGGACACCTTGGCCGCCTGCAGAGCGACCCCGAATGGGGAGCTGGCGTCATCCGTGCTGCGGCCGCGTCGGTCTCAAGTACAGGGTCCCGTGCGAGCACGGTCGACCGGTGGCTCAGCCTGATCGAACGTGAGGTGGTACCGCTATTTGAAGCCTGGCGGGGGACGAGCACACTCTCCAGGCGAATGTCCACCGATTCGGGCCGATTGCAGGATTGGGCTATCCGGGCCCGGAACTCTTACTGGCGACTTCTAAGGGGGCGTGTTCGCTCCCGATAGCGATGTTGCACGTTGACTTGTGCAGTGGCTTGGGGGGCAGTCCCGGACGCAGGATTTCCGTACACGTGCGCTCTAGCCCGCGCGCGCTTTATTCCAAGGCTATGTTTGGAGATCGGCTTTATGACGCCTTGCTACCCTCGTTTCCCTCGGGCGGCCCGCATCGTGTTTCGGACAACCTTTCGTAGTTGCCGAATCTTGTATTGCACCTCTGGAATCCTGGCGCTGGCTATGATCTGCGCCCTTAGAGGTCCTCGAAAACGGTATAGTTTCATCGCCTCTTGTAATTCCTTGTCGTATGTCCTTCGCCCTCGAATGGTTCCCGCAATGTATCGAATTCGCTCCTTTTCATAAACTTTGAGATCGAAGGATTCGCTGAATTTATGCAAGTTTCCTGTGATTTCTAGGCACAAAAGCGTTCTCAGGCATTTTTCACAGCGCGAGCAGTTTTCTCCCTTTTCATTGGTTACGCATACGTCCAAGCCCTTTTGTGCGGTCGAATTCGCTTCGAGGGTGACCATTTTCTGAACCCGGTTAAGCTCTCCCCCCAACGGGTAGGATCTCGATGGCTTCAGTCCCAAGAAGAGGCAAAAAGACCGGGTCTGCGTGCGCGATAAAGCACGTTTTCCCCACAAATGTAGACGAATACGGATAGGCTGAAGAGTACAAAAATCGACCCGTTTTCTTTTGAAGGAGAAGTGCTGTAGCGCTATTTCGAACGGAGTGCGTCTGCACAAAATCAATGTCTTTGCATGTTTGGAAGAAGTCGTCCATGTTCGAGTCAATCGGCACAAGCTCGAGCCCCTCTTTGGATGCTTTTTTATTAAGCCGATCGTATCGTTCGATAAAGTCTTTAGTATTGGAGAGCCCCTGCGATCCTACGTTGTTGTATGTTAAGAAAGAGATTCCGAAACCCTGAGGCGCATCGTCGGGTCGGTATTGCGTTAAAGTACAGAAGGAGTCGACCCCGGCAGAAAAGCCTGTCGCTACAAGCCCGTCTCCATGGTGAGGAGGGCGTGGTTCGGGGTCGGCTATTACTTTTACATGTGAGAGGTGTGGCGCAATAGCGAGGAGGATCGTCTGAACTGGACCGTTAAGGTTCCGGAGGAGTTTCTCGGACACGGTTGTGGTGATGTGTATGTCTTCACCTAAAGCCATGGCGGGGATAAGGAGGGCTAGCGCGGGCGCGTCGGATTCTTCGGATATCTGGTCGGAATACCGGCTGAACGTACGGAAGTAAAGGCTGTCCGGCAATCGTGGGTGGTGAACTGCTGTTTCGAAAATGGCCCAGCCATCTTCTTCGCGTTGCTCCGTTCGTTCGACGTAGATGGTCATGGCAGTCGTCCCCATGGGTGGTATTGAATATCAGTTGAAACTGACCTTTTGTTGTTTGCGCTTGCGCAGCGTGTCGGGGTCGGCCGGGTGTATGGTATTTCCTATTATACGAACACCTGGGGTTTCTTGAGTTTGTTTGGCTCAGGGGTTATTTAGGCCAATCGGCCTTTAAATCCCAGGCGCTTTTCGGGGGGGGCGGCGCCGTCGACTCGGTTGCATGTATTTGAGTTGAGGTCGTGGATCTTGTTCTCTATGCGCTGGATGCGATCCTGAAGAATGCGATCGGCCCCCAGTTGAAAATTACCTTTCCGTGAGAGTTGTTTGAGTTTTCGGGAAAAGGTGTTTCCCTTGAGTTTCGCAAGGAGCCAGCCATGGGGAGACCGGTTGGCGTGAGACCAGATCGTCGGAAGCTTGTGAAAGTGGACTTCAGCCTGCATGCTCGCTGACCAGTCGTGCCACTTGCTCAGGAGCATTTGGCGGTTTGTAATCACGGGAAGCCACGGAACACGGAGTGCCTCGGCGGTGATCGCACCGTGCATGGCGGAGCAGATGAGCTTGCGGGACCGGCCGATCTGATCGATTACGCTTTCGCAAGGGGCTTCTGGATGAATGAAATGAACGCCGGCCTGCTCGCAAAGTTGGCGCATTCGTTTGGAGAAAAGGGCGTGATGCGGCATGAAGGCGCAGTCGATATCTTTTTTCCGGTTGAGGTCTTCCGTGCGGTGGAGGAGGATGCCGGGGTCAGAGATGGCGAGTTTCGGGTCCAGGTTCAGGGAGGCGGCGGTCAAGGGACCCCGTACGAAGTGGACCGTCCAGCGTGCGATGGCTTCTGCAGGGACCGTTCCATAACCGAGGCCGCTGCCGAAGATGTGGAGCGTGCCCGAGGTGGGCAGGCGTTCGTTGAGCAAGGTGCCAATGCCGACAAACACCTCGTCGGATCCTGGCTCAGTCTCCAGTGGCGTATTGATGAAACGTGGCCAGAGGTAGTCGTTAAGGGCGTCCCCAAAGTTGGGGTGTTTACGATAGCTGTAGAGATACATCTCTGGCTCCAGCACAATCCGGTGGAATGCTTCCCGGATGTTGGGTTTGTATGAAATGGCGGTGAGCGCCACGTGCTAGCCGCTTGATCCCCATGATGGAGTAGTCGCCTTGTCCGAGGGTCCTTTGAAGATCGCTGTGGTCATCCCGTATTTTCAGCGAGAGCGCGGTCTTTTGCGCCGTTGTGTCCAATCGGTGCTCGATTGGCGGGCTGGACTTTCGATATGCGTGATTGTGGTTGACGATGGTTCGCCCTTGCCGGCTGACGAAGAGATCGGGGACCTCCTGGATGATGGAGAGATCGTGATCGTCCGCAAGGAAAATGGTGGGCCTGGTGCGGCAAGAAACACCGGTCTGGAACATGTGCCTCGCGACATGCCGTTCGTGGCATTTCTCGATTCGGATGACCAGTGGATTGGGCCGTTTCTGGGAGATGCGGTTCGCGCGCTCGGCCGGGGCTTCGACCTGTTCATTGGCGATACGCAACGAACAGGCATTTCGAGAACGCGGTTCCAGTGGGCGGATTCTCCGGAAGACAATATCCATCCCGAGGACCATCCGCTGATCGATCCGGAGCACGAACTTTACGAGTTTTCGGGTGACTTTTTCGATCTCCTGGTACGTCGGAGCAGCATCATTAGTGCGAATGCCATGGCATATCGGCTGGATCGTTTTTCCAGGAACCGGTTTCCAGAGGGGCTGATGCAGGGCGAGGATCGTTTCTTCAAGCTGCAACTGGGGCAATCGCTGCGACGTGTAGCATTTTCGCCCCGTATTTATGCCGACGAAGGCGAAGGCGTTAATATCTTCGACAAGTCGGGCTGGAAGACGGAAGGCTACCTTCGTCTGACATCCAACTACATTTCGCTCTCCCGGATGGTCCTTGAAGAGATCCGCCTGGATGGGAAGCAGCGGGCATTTGTGCGGGGACAGCTGGCGGACTCGCGGCGTTCTTTCGTCGCGGCCGTCTTGCACCAGCTGAGGCACCGTAAACCCCTGGACGGGTCTTTGGTGAGGGCGACGCTGCGTCGAGACCCGCTGGGGGCTGTCCTGTTCTTGCCGAACATCCTGCGGCTGGCCCTCGGACGCCTTGGACAAAAGGGTGGACGGCCAACGGCGTAAGCGATGTTGGCTGGCTAGCATGGCGATCCCGTAGCGTCCCGTTTTCGATTGGGCCATTCGAGTGTCAGTTCGGACATGTAAGTGCCTTTCAGGATGCTTTCGGGGCTCTGGCAAAACCCCATGCCACCGGCAATGGCGGAGGGCAAGGGCGTCTCGTGCCAGTCGCCGGATGAGCAATCGCGCTGGGCTCCGTTCACGGCTTGTCTGAACCCGCGATTCACCCGTCGCGTGTCGGTGACAGCGTGTCCGCCCGGGTTCAGGAGGGTGAGTCCCTGTCGACCGCCGTATTCGAGGTTCAGCCGTTGCACGATGCAGGGCTTCTTCAGGGAAATGATCAGGGTGACAGTGCCGACGACGTCCCGGTATGACGCTCTCCGCAGGGCGGCGCGCCGGCCTAGCGCGCCATCCAGCAACCGCCAGTCGAGTGCTGCCAGGGTGCGCGCCGGGAGGCTTGTGTCGGCAAGGCGAAGCAAAGGGCGCGGGTGTCCCGAGAGTGTTACTTGCAAGCGTTCTTCCGAAGCCTCGTGTTCGCACTGTTCGAAGTCGGTGAGTCCGAACAGGCGGTCGTCGATCAGGAACACGGGCGTCCAGCCCGCCAGGGCGGGAGCGTCCAGCAGGGCGTTTACGGGTATTCGGCCAGGCGCCGGACACAGCACCTGCCCCTGCCAGGTGACGTGCAACGGCACGCCACCGGCGTAGCGCAGTTCCACGGCGTCGCGGCTAAAGCCCTGTGGAGGCTGCCCGTGCGTAGCGACCAGGGCAAAGGTGGCAGACGGTGTTCCAGCCCGGAGAAGCTCGGTCCCCGTGTGGGCTGGCTGTGCGGACCCGAACGCCCCGAGGCGGACGGCATGCTCGCGATCAGGGCGGTCCGCGCGACAACGCGCCCATGCGACTATGGCCGCGGCCCAGGCGTTGTAGACCGACAGATGCATGTAGGAGTCCCAGCCTGTACCCGAAATGGCGGTATCGGCGGGGTTCAGTGCCAGGAAGCCATCGGGTCGAATCTGGTCGGACCAGCGCCCAAGAAGGCCGCTCAGCACCCGTCCGGATGCGGTGTCCTGGTGTGCGTCAGTGGCGGCCCCGAGCAGTAGCAGGCTCGCTACCAGACAGGCATCTCCAAAGAGCGCATGGCTGCTCCGGCCGAGGCCGCCAGCATGACCGTGGCCGTCCCACACGTAGAGGCTCCATCGCAGCAGGCGCTCGATGGTGGGCCGCCATGCTTCCGGTTCGCCAAGCTCCGCGGCCATGACCGCCACGAACAACGCTTTGTGATGATAGGCCGCAGGTGTGGCGCCGCGTGCCGGTGTGCCGGGGCGGGCCGGGTAATCAACGAAGGCGCCAGAAGGGGTTGTCCAGCGGTCAAGGAGTCCGCGCAGGCGCGCATGCGCCCGGGGTTCGGCCTTGCCGTTGGCCTCCTGCAGTTCGCACAGCCGGGCCAGCAAGGTCCAATTGTTGGATGGATAACGGGGCGCCAACTTGCAGCCTTGAGCCAATACCCGGCTGTGCGCCACTTCGCTTGCCGGTGCCCCGGATCGCTCGAGGTGCTCCGCGAGCAGGTTCAGCAGGAAGCGGTTGAACGGGGCGTGCCCGGTCTGTTCCGCGGGCAGGGTCTCCCACGCTTCCAGGGGGTGCCGCCACAACCGCGAGTCGGGCCCATCCAGGATTGCAAGCGTGAGGGCGGCACCGGTTTGGCCGTAGTGATCTGCGGGTGTAGGGGCCTCATCGACTGGATCGTGCAAGCCACAGCCGGGCCGGATGTGTGTGCGTAATGCAGCGGCGAGCGTGTCGAGGCAAGGGTCCAGCCCGGTTACCACCGGGCCGGAGGAAGGGATGATCGGTATGGCCCCCATCAGGTCTGCATCCGCAATCGAGTCAGCCCCTGGACGATGACGGCCCCATCAGGGTGCCGGACATCACCGTGTCCTTGTCTGCGCGGACTGGTTCGGGGTCGGGGTCGGGATCGGGGCCGGAGGCGAGGCCTGGCTCTGTGGGCGGATCGGATGCCGGGGCCGTGGCCGCATGTGGGGCCTGTTCCAGTTCCCTGCGCATGATGACGGTCAGGGCGATAAAGGCATACAGCAGGTTGAAGTAGGCGACATCCAGGAAGATGCCGGATATCAGATAGCCCACGAGCCCAATCTGCAGGGCCCAGGCGTACTCCGACAGCCAGATCTCTCCGGTCCGTTGGCGCGCCGTGCGCCGGACCCGGTTGAGTGTGTGAAAGGTAAAGGCGATCAGCAGCAGGAATACGGCCAGGCCGCCGAACCCGTGTTGCCCGAGGATCCCGAAATAAACGCTGTGTGGGGATAGCACGTGGCGCCAGCCGCCCTCGAAATTGGCATACCCAATCCACCACTCATAGCCCAGCGCGGCGTTGCGGAAGCCCATGCCAGTGAGCGGTCGTTCCAGCGCCATGTTCCAGGCCACGCCCCAGGACTGGATGCGTTGCATGGCGGACGTGTCTTCCTCGTAGGTCTCGATGGTCTGCCAGCGCTCGACCAGTGGCTCCGGTGCAGTGACGCCGACGACCGCTATCAGGAAAAAGCCGACGCCGACTATCAGCCATTTCTTCTGCATGTGCCAGAAGAGCAGGGGCACGATCGCGAGCAGGCCGACAAACGCCCCGCGCGAGTGAGTGGCGAGGATTGCGATGGCGGTGAGCCAGAAGACGCCATAGAGGAACCAGCTGATGGGGCGCGAGAATCGACGGAGCAGGTCGAATCCGAGGTCGACCCACTGGTGATGGAACATGCGTGCGCTTGCCAGGATGAGTGGCAGCACCATGAGCATGGCCAGACCGATGTAGGTATTGCCGGAAAGGTAGGAGCCAACGGGCCCAAGGACCATGTGAGCCCCGCCCGTCTGGAGGGCGAAGATGCCGCCCTTGAATCCGTAGAAGGCGAGCGAGGCGGTGATCACGAGTAGCAGCCAGACAATGCGGCGCTCGCCGTAGATCAGCAGGGGGGTGATGAAGGTGATCAGCAGGATCTTCATGAAATGGATCCAGAAGTCCCAGGCGCCACTGGAATTCACCGCGAAGTGGCTGGTCATCGCGAAATACGCCGCCAGCACGAACAGCATCACCGTCTCGCGTGTGAACGGAAACGGTTTGCGGTCCTTTGCGAGGAACAGTGCGATTAGGGTCGCCCCACCGAAGTAGGTCGCCAGGGGCGCCCCGCGCATGAAGGTCCAGGTGTGCCACTGGGGCGCAAAGAGGCCGACCCAGAACCAGGCCAGGATTCCGATCCACGCGTAGCGCACGATCAGGGGCACGAGCACGACGACGATCAGGGCGAGCAGGTAATCACGCATGCAGTTCGAACCTCGCGCCGCTGTGGCCGGGACGGACGGAAAAGGGATGGCTCATGGCGCGTCTTTTCGGATGTTACACGCGGCGAGAGGCATTTAAGGCCGGGCCGACGAACGGACTACTAACGCTGCGGCCGGGTCGCGGCCAGCGGTGCAAAGTGCGTGGGGTATGATCGATCCGTCAGTCTCCGAGACCCCTTGGCGCCGAATGTCCTTTCTCCTGCACGATTCCGTATTGATGCAAGCCGAGCGCTCGGCGGCCGTGCCGGCCCTGCGCCATCGGGATGCCGTCGAGGACTATGCGACGCTGGCGGCCAGTATCGGGCGCGCCGCGGCGCGCCTTATGGGGTGCGGCCTGGAGCGTCAGGAACGGGTGGCGGTCTACCTCGACAAGCGGCCGGAGACGGTTCACGCCCTGTTCGGTGCGGCGCGCGCCGGCGGCGTCTTCGTTCCGGTCAACCCGCTACTCAAGGCGGAACAGCTGGCGCACATCCTGCGCGATTGCAACGTACGCATCCTGGTGACCTCCGCGGACCGCCTGGCGGCACTGCGTGCGGCACTCGCCGGGTGCCCCGACCTGCATACGGTGCTGGTGGTGGGCCAGGAGCCGAGCCAGGACTCGGGTCAGGACGCGGCCGATGCCGGGGTCGGGCATGTGCGAGTGGACGCCTGGGATGCCGCGCCGGACCGCGATGGATTGAGCGGGCACCGGGTGATCGATACCGACATGGCCGCGATCCTCTACACCTCCGGGAGTACCGGACGCCCCAAGGGGGTCGTGCTTTCGCACCGCAACATGGTCGCGGGCGCGCAGAGTGTGGCGATCTATCTGGACAACCGGCCGGAGGATCGCATCCTCGCGGTGCTCCCCTTCAGTTTTGACTATGGCCTGAGCCAGCTGACCACCGCCTTCCGGATCGGGGCCCAGGCCGTGTTGTTGAATTATCTCCTTCCGCGGGACGTGATCCGGGCGGTGGAGCGTTACGGCATTACCGGTCTGGCGGCGGTGCCCCCGCTGTGGATCCAGCTTGCACAGTTGGATTGGCCCGAGGCGGCACAGCAGTCGCTGCGCTATATCACCAATTCCGGCGGTGCCATGCCCCGGGAGACGCTGGCGGCCCTGCGCGAGCGCTTGCCCCAAACCGATTGCTATTTGATGTACGGACTGACCGAGGCGTTTCGTTCCACCTATCTTCCGCCGGCCGAACTGGACCAGCGTCCCGGCTCCATGGGCCGGGCGATCCCCAATGCGGAGATCCAGGTAGTCCGCGAGGACGGCAGCCCCTGCGCCGCCGGCGAGCCGGGCGAACTGGTTCACCGCGGCGCGCTAGTCGCCATGGGCTACTGGAATGACCCCGAGCGCACGGCGGAGCGGTTCCGCCCCGCGCCGGGCCAGCCATCCGGAGTGCCGTTGCCCGAGATGGCGGTGTGGTCCGGCGATACGGTGCGTATGGACGCCGAGGGTTTCCTGTATTTCGTCGGGCGCCGCGACGAGATGATCAAGACCTCGGGGTACCGTGTGAGCCCGAACGAGGTAGAGGAAGCGGTGTATGCGACCGGACTGGTGGCGGAGGCCGCGGCTCTGGGGGTGGAGCACCCGACTCTGGGGCAGGCGATTGTGCTGGTGGCCCTGCCGCAGGCCCCCGGATTGGGTGAGGACGACCTGACCGATGCCCTGCGCCCCCATTTGCCGGGCTTCATGCTCCCGGCGCACGTGGGCTTGCGCGCCGAACCGCTGCCGCGCAACGCCAACGGCAAGATCGATCGCAAGGCGCTGGCCGGCGAGTTCGGCGACCTGTTCCGGGAGGGCGTGCCGGCATGAACGATGGCCGCCCAGGTCACAGCCCGATGGACCAGTTCCGGGTGGTGGACGATTGCCTGCAGATCGGCGACCAGTCGCTTGTGGATTTGGCCGCACGCGTCGGGCAGACCCCGTTTTATGCCTATGCCCGGGACGCGATGACCCAGCGGGTCGCGCATCTGCGCCGAAGCCTGCCGGAGGGCCTCTCCCTGCATTACGCGATCAAGGCCAACCCGATGCCGGCCGTCGTGCAGCACATGGCCGGGCAGGTGGACGGGCTCGACGTGGCCTCCCAGCGGGAGATGCAGGTGGCGCTGGATACCGGGACCGCCCCGGAGGACATCAGCTTTGCCGGGCCGGGCAAGTCGGTGCCGGAGCTGGAGGCCGCCGTCGCGGCCGGGGTGACCCTCAACCTGGAATCCCCCACCGAGCTGGAGCGGGTCGGCGTGATTGCCGAGCGTACCGGCTATCAGCCCCGTGTCGCGGTCCGGGTGAACCCGGATTTCGAGTTGAAGAGCTCCGGCATGCGTATGAGCGGCGGCCCCAAGGCCTTCGGGATCGATGCCGAACGTGTGCCCGAACTATTGGTCCGCATTGGCGAACTCGGGCTGCATTTTCGGGGCTTTCATATCTTCTCCGGTTCGCAGAATCTGCGACCGGAGACGCTGGTCGAAGCGCAGGGGCATACATTCGATCTTGCCCTGCGTCTGGCCGAGTCCGCTCCCGGGCCGATCGAGATGCTGAACATCGGGGGTGGTTTCGGCATCCCCTACTTCCCCGGCGACAAACCGCTGGACCTCGAGCCGATCGCGGAGCATCTGGAAGGCCGCCTGCCGGCCGTACGGCATGCGCTTCCGGATGCGGAGATCATCCTCGAGCTGGGGCGCTACCTGGTGGGCGAGGCCGGCATTTACGTGGCCGAGGTCCTGGACCGCAAGGAGTCGCGCGGTCAGGTGTTCCTGGTCACCAATGGTGGGTTGCATCACCACCTTGCCGCTTCCGGCAACTTTGGGCAGGTGATCCGCAAGAACTATCCGGTGGTGGTGGGCAATCGGGTCCGTGGCACCGAGCGCGAGGTCGTCAACGTGGTGGGCCCGCTTTGCACGCCGCTGGATGTGCTGGCCCAGCAGATGGAGCTGGCGCGTGCCGACGTGGGCGACCTGATCGTGGTCTTTCAGTCAGGCGCCTACGGCTACACCGCGAGCCCCACGCGATTCCTGAGCCATCCGGAACCCGTGGAGATCCTGGTGTGACCGGCGCCGTTGCCGCGTCCCCTGAAACTGCGGCCTTGCCGTTGGCGCGGCAGACTGTGTATCTGCCTTTCCGCTTCGGGTATCGCACCCTGGCGGAGCCGGTGCGCACGATGCAGGTGCTGCAGCTCCCGTTTACCCGGATTCGTGCCGAGCATGCCGAAGAGATCCTGACGGCCGCGCCGGACGAGGACTGCCTGATCCGCTCCATGCCGGTGGAGGCGCCCCTGCCCCGTGTCTCGCGGTTTCGGGGGCGATTGCGCTTCGTGCCCCGGCAGTACCAGCGCCACTTCATCGATCTGACCACCGGGTGGGACGCCTATCAGGGACGGTTCAGCGCGAAGACCCGCGCGAGCATGCGCCGCAAGGTGCGCAAGCTGGCGGAGGCCTCCGGCGGCGCGGTCGACTGGCGCCAATACGACACGCCGGAGGGGATCCAGGAGTTTCATCAACTGGCCCGCGAGGTGTCCGCCCGGACCTATCAGGAGCGCTTGCTGGATGCCGGTCTGCCCGGGGGCAAGGCGTTCGTCGAGCAACTGGTGGAACGAGCCCGTGAGGGTCGGGTACGGGGCTATCTGCTGTTTCTGCAGGGGCAGCCCATTGCCTATTTGTACTGTCCGATCGACGACGGGATTCTGCGTTACGCGTTCCTCGGCTACCTGCAGGAGCACGCCGACTTGTCGCCCGGCACGGTCCTGCAGTGGTTGGTGCTGGAGGCGCTGTTCCACGAGGAGCGCTTTGCCCTGTTCGATTTCAGTCCGGGGGAGGGCGCGCACAAGTCGCTGTTCGGGAAGGACTCCCGCTATTGCGCCGACGTGTACCTGTTGCGCCCGTCCTGGCGTAACCGCGCCCTGGTGTACTCGTATCTTGCGGTCACGGACCTTTCGCGTCTGGCCAGTGATGCGCTGAGCCGCTTGCAGCTCAAGGGCCGGGCCAAGCGTCGTGCCCGGGCGGCCGCGGCAGGCTGAGGGGGCGATCGCTCGTGCGCCGACTGCGCCTGTCACCGATGACGTTCGAGGCATCCGCCCTGTGGCTGCTCAAGCGACTGACCGGTCTCCAGGTTCACTGGCTCTACGAACTGCGCGCGGACGCCACGGACGGCGGGAGTCCGCACGGGGGGCCACCGGAAGTGTGCTACCACCAGTTTCATGATGTGGCGGGGTTCGACGGTCTGCCCGAGGATCAGGCCCGGTCGATCGCGGGACACACCGGCCGCTCACCGCGGCGCCTGTTGCGCGAGGGCGGGCGCATCCATGCGATGGAGACGGGCGGACGGATCGTGTCGCAGCTGAATGTGCAGTTCGGCGCATTCGATGTCTCCACGCCGATTCCGTTGCGGTTCTCCCTGCCGGACGAGGCGTTCTTTGTCTCCTTCCTGTACACGCCCGAATCCGAGCGCGGCCGGGGGCACGCCCAGGCACTGGTGCGGCATGCCTGCGAGACGCTGTTTCGGGAAGGCTACGGGTGCGCGTACTGCCACGTTCGCTCCACCAACATTGCCTCTCGCCGGGCATTCCGGCGCGCAGGCTGGCGCCCGGCGGGGATTATTGTCGCGACCACGTCCGGACGCCTTGTCGCCACCCCCGGTACCCGCCGGCGGGGGTTCGGCGTCACGCGCCTCAAACCCGCCGCAGAACCCTTCGGATCCGGTCCTTGAATTTCAGGCGTGCGGCGAGTGCAGAGAGGGTGTCAGAGAGCCTGTTGAAGCTGCCCAGCGAGGTGTAGAGGAGGGTCCCCCGCACGTTTCGCGGGAACAGGTAGAACTTGCCTTCGCGGCGCGACTGGTTCGAGAGTTTGCGTTTCGCCGCGTTGTCTCCGTGCAGCATGTCGACGCGCTGGATGGTCGGTGACAGTGAACAGAGGTCCTGGATGGTCCGCGCTTGCAGCACAATGCCCGGATGCCATTCGGACCAGTCTGGGTCGTAGCCGATGTGGTGGCTGAAATAGGTGCCCTGAAAGACAAAGCCGACTCTCCAGGCAACCAGCTTCTGGTCCACAAACAAGCCGTAACATCGCGCGTAGCCGCGTTCGGCGGCGGCCTGCAGCATGCGCTCAATCCAGTGCCCTCGCTTTACCCCCAGTCCGAGCAGGCGGCTTTGGTAGGTGCGGGCCGATACGGGCTCGACGGTATCAAGAAACGCCGTGATCTCCTCCGGTCGGGAGAAGATATCCAGGCGTGTGCTGGGGCCGAAGTGTTCGCTGAATCGACGTTCACTGCGGCGGATGTCCTGGCGGGCCTTGCGTGGCAATGAGCCGAGATACGCATCGAAGGTGCCTGGCAGGTCCGCCAGGCGCCGCGTATCCGTCTCGCCGCTTTGCAGTACGTGGTAGTGACGGCGGAGCTCGGCCGATTGCAGCGCCTGCCAGAGCGGTTCGCCTTCGACCACGCCGATCAGGAACACCACGCCGCGCCGGTCCAGGTGGCCTTTCAGCTCGCCGAGGATGGCCACCAGGTCATCCTGTGACCAGTCGGGCAGGTTACCGGTGAGCACATGGCGGCGGATCTCGATGCGCCGCAGGGCCATGCCACCGAGGACGAAGCTGAGGGCGCCGTCGTGGACATAGATGGGTAACTGGCGGGAGTCCTGTTCGGCCAGCAGCACGCGGCCGTGGCCGGGGTGCCGCATGGCGAGCAGCCACTCCGGGTCATGCTCCATCATCGTGCCCGGCGCCGGGGGCGTGAAGGTCTCGCCCGGCGAGGCCTGGCGCAGGACCCAGTTCGCTGCGCTGGCGCTATCGTTCTGCTGGGTCGCGGCGGCGCTGGGGGAGCGGGCCATGCTCACACCCCGACCGAGGCGTGGTTGAGGCGGTTGACGAGGATGCGCCCCAGAGCCCGGTAGGCGGGGACATCGAGGGTGTCGTCATGCGGGGCCGCAGGCTCGTTACCGAGTGTGCTCATGCAGGCCGCCTCCAGACCGGGCTGTTCCGCGACGAATTTGCACAGTCGCTTCAGGCGGTGGCGATTGACGAGATCAAGGGTCGGCGACCGGGCGGCGTCGCCCCGGTGTTTCACGAACTCGAATGGGTGGGTGAGGACCACGACATCCGATATGCCCTGTTCGCGGGCCTTTTTCAGGACGGTCCGGGTCTCCGGCCAGGAGCATCCCGTGATCGTGAGGGTCTTGTAGTGGCGCTCGCCTCGCAGGCAAAAGTCGGTGTAGGTGGTGACCGGGAATTCGCGGATGCCGTCGATATCGTGATGCCCGGCGAACAAGTGCAGCTCGGGCTCGCGCGGGCGGTAGATCGCCAGGCCGATGTTCGAGGCGATCCCCATGCCGCAGCGGCGCATCGCCGCGTAGACGCCAAGCCCGACCTTGAGCCCGCCGGTACGCAGGACCGTGGGCGCGGGCAGGCCCCAGCGGGTGAAGGTGTCCTGGCCCATCCGGATCAGCCGAACCTGCTCGTCCTCGCTGCGGCGGGTGATGTCATCGTTCGGCGGATTCGTCTGCAGCTGTTGAGACCAGTTCGGCTGTTCGAAGTACGTCCAGCAGGGGTGCAGGTGGAGTTGCACGTCATGTCCCCGCGCGGCGATCTCGCGCGCGATGCCCCCCATGAGCTCGTCTCCGAAATAGCAGGTGTTCAGGGTCTCGACAAAGAAGGTGCCGCGAATGCCGTACTGCTCCAGGGTCTCCAGAAGATAGCCCAGACCTTCCGAGCGACCATGGCGCTCGCAGTAGACGGACGGCGGGCCGATCGGCCGCCGGCCCTGCGGGTCGGCAAAGGCCCCGCCGATGCTGAACTCGGTGTCGACCGTGATGTGGACACGGGTGGTCATGCGGCGCGGCGGTCCAGGGGCTCGGCGAGGTTGCGGCCCAGGCGGAGGCCCAAGCGCGGATGATGGAGCGGATCGTTGCTGATACTTTCGTCGGCCTTTTCCGTCAATACTGGGTTGGATCGATCGGGCCCCCAATGTGCCGGTTCCAGCTGAAGAGCATCAGTTTCGGACCGGCATCTGCGTGGAGCTTCAATATGGCGGCCGAAGTAGGTCGGGTAGACCGATATTCCCTTCGGGGATTTCCAGGATCCGCGAACGTTGCTGTAGCTCTGTCTTGTCACCTTTAGCCCTCCCTTCAGTGTTTCCCCGGGGCTGTGCGAAAGAGTTCTGTTTCGTCCGGCTGGCATCATGAATTCGACCCCGGTTGCAGGATTCCGGTCAGGTCGCGCCATCCCATGCTGGTTGCATACCCGGTATCGACCAGGCGCTGCACGGCCTCCCGGGCGGCGGATCCGTTCAGGTTGTAGTGCTCCATCTGGATCAGTCGGGGGCGAAATGCCTGCAGATCGATGCTCTTCAGGATTTCCAGATCGAATCCTTCAGTGTCGATGATGAGAAGACTGGCGTCGTGGAGGTCATGAGCTTCAATCAAGCGCTGCAAGGTGCAAACTTCGACGGTGATGGGGGCAATGGCCGAGCGATAGCCGTTGCGACGTTTGACTCGCTCGAGTTGCTGGCGGTCGAAGGCACTGTAAAGGTCGAGGGGTACGCCCTTTTCCTGTCGCTCGGCGAAGACGTACAGGGTCTTCTCTCCTGCTTCGGGGCCCACGGCGCAGTTGGCGAGGGCGATGCCGTCCGTATCGTCGTACAGCGCCTTGAGACGTTCGAATGGGCCCGGATTCGGTTCCACCATGAGCCCGCTCAGATGATGCACGATGATGTGTTTGCGCAGATTGTCATCCCGCACGCCATCGTTGCTTCCGATCTGGATGAAGCGGGCGGTTGAGCCTTGCGACTGTTGTTCCTTGATGGCGCATTCGATGAGGTCGGGTGCATGGCGCGCCGCGAGGTGGAAGGCCTCGAAGCGTTGCATGCTTTCGTACGTCACCAGGTCGAGGCCCAAGCGGTTGAGCACGGAACGTACAGTGTTTTTCACGTGGCCTCTCACGTTCCGGTTCCCATGAAGTGCAAATCCATACGGCGCCCCTCCGTTTCCGTCTCGTGAGGCCTGTGCTCCAGAGTGATGGGGATCGTTGGGGTCATGCGGCGCGGCGTTCCAGGGGTTCGGCGAGATTGCGGGCCAGGCGCAGGCCGAAGCGCAGGGGCGTGCGGTCCCAGGGGGTAAAGCGCGGGAGCTGGAACGGATCGGAAGCCGCGCGGGCGGCGCCGGCGGCGGTGGAGACGGCGGCGTCGAAGCCGCACTCGCGCGCGATCTGCGCGTGCTCGGCGGCGTAGTCGCGGTCCGGGCGGCCGTTGGGGTAGGCGAACAGGCGCAGCGGGCGGTCCAGCAGCGTCTCCAGATCGGCCTTGCCGCGCTGGATCTCGGCACGCGCGGTGGTGGCGTCCACCTCGGTGAGGATCGGGTGGGTGGCCGTGTGCCCGCCGATCCCCATGCCCGCTGCCGCCAGTTCGCGGACCTGGGCGCTCGTCATCATTAGGTCGTCTGGAAGCTCCAGCCCGAAGCGCCGGGCAATGGCCTCGGTGCCGGCCGTGCGTTGCTCCGCGGGCTGGTACTTGAAGCGGCCGATCAGTTCGCGGATTAACTCCAGCCGGTCGGCGACCGTGTCCAGCTGCCGCTGTCCCAGACCCTCCGGCGTCAGATCGATGGGGCCCGCTGGCAGGCGGCGTACGGTCTCGATCAGGGTATCGTTGAACATGCGCCCGCCATCCAGGTAGCCGGTAGCGATGAAGAACGTGGCCGGCACGCCCGCCTCGCGCAGGATCGGCAGGGCGACCTCGGCGTTGTCGGCGTAGCCGTCGTCGAAAGTCACGCTGACCGCGCGGGCGGGCAGGGTACCGGCCCGCAGGCGGTCCACGGCCTCGTCCAGCGGTAAGGGGTTCATGGAGCGGGCCAGCAGGCGCATCTGCCAGCGAAACGCATCGGCGTGCGGATCGCCGGGCAACAGCGGGTCGGGTGCGGGCAGGACGCGGTGATAGATCAGGATGGACAGCCGCGCGCGGGAGCCGCCGGGCGACATCATGGACAGCAGCGAGCGCAGCAGCATGCGGGTCAGCCCGTGGCGCGGGCGCGCGGCGCGTGTCCCAGCCACTCGTCGATGACGGAGGCAATGCGCTCGCCGGCGCGGCCATCCCAGTATTGCGGGGCACGGCCCTGTTTGCCGCCATGGTCCATGACGTCGCGGAAGGCAGCCTGCAGACGCTTCGGGTCGTGTCCGACCAGGACATTGGTGCCTTCGTCGATGGTGATGGGCCGTTCGGTATTCTCCCGCAGGGTGATGCAGGGTACGCCCAGCGCCGTGGTTTCTTCCTGCATGCCGCCGGAGTCGGTGAGCACGACTCGCGCGTCCTTCATCAGGCCCAGCATTTCCAGATAGCCGGCCGGCGGCAGGACCGCGATGGGCGCCTCGCTCAGGTGGTGGTCCAGCCCGGAGGCCTGCAGCCGGTCGCGGGTGCGGGGGTGCAGCGGGAAGACCAGGGGCAGTTCGCGGGCGATGGTCGCGAGAGTGGCGATGAGGCGTTCCAGGATCGCCGGGTCGTCGACATTGGAGGGACGGTGCAGGGTCAGCACGCCGTAGGCACCCTCCGGGGCGAAGCGCGCCGGGTCGATACCCGCGGATTGCAGGGATGCGTCCCAGGGCACGGCCCGCTCGAGGTTGTGGAGCTGGGTGTCGATCATCACGTTGCCGACGAAGTGGACGCGCTCGCGATCGATCCCCTCGCGCGCGAGGTTGTCGATGGCATGGCCTTCGGTGGTGAACAGGAGATCGGAGATCTGGTCGGTCAGAACCCGGTTGATCTCCTCCGGCATGCGTCGATCGTAGCTGCGCAGCCCGGCCTCGACGTGGATGACGCCGATGCCCTTCTTGGCCGCGACCAGGGCACAGGCGATGGTGGAGTTCACGTCGCCGACGACCAGCACGGCGCGCGGGTTCAGCGCGTCCAGCACCGGCTCGAAGCGGCTCATGACCTCGGCGGTCTGTACCGCGTGGGAGGAGGAGCCGACTTCCAGGTTGATGTCCGGGTACGGGATGTTCAGATCGGTGAAGAAGCGCTCGTTCATCGCCGGATCGTAGTGCTGGCCGGTATGCACGAGCTGCGCGGTGATGCCTGCGCCGGCCAGCGCTCGCATCACCGGGCCGATCTTCATGAAATTCGGCCGTGCGCCAACGACGCACACGATGTCGCATTGCTGATGGCTTGTCATGGGCTGTCGAGATGTCCTGTGGGCGCATGGGCGGGGCCCGCTTGCGACGACGCCAACGGGCGCTGCTGGGCATCCGCGATGGGTCTGCGAGGCCCGGTCGGGATCCCTGTTGAATCACTTTATCGTGTCTGCAGAAACATGCTGGGCCTTCGTGAATGGCTCGTTAGATCCGGTGTGGGTGGTAGTGCGTGACAACAGGGTGGCCGGGGGCCATCGTTGAGTTCGGCAAGTGGGTTGGGTAAGCGTTTTCGGCAAGGGAGGCCTCGGTGATGGAACGTTTCGATCGCGGGCTGTGCCGTGGCCTTTGCGGGGTGCTGGCGGCGTGCGTCTTGCTGCAGGCGGTATCGGTAGCCACTGCGGAGCCTGGCGCCTCGCCGGCTCCAGGTGGCCCCGGCGCAGGGCTGCCGGATACGGACTGGAACGTGGTTCGGGCGGATCCGGAAGATTACCGTGCGCGGGTGGCGTCGCTGGAGCCCGGCGACTGGCTGCAGCTGGCACCGGGCGACTACCCCCGGACCCTGCGGCTGCATGGCGTGCGCGGAACGCCGGAGCAACCCATCGTCATCAGTGGCCCGGTCGACGGCGAGCCCGCCATCCTGCGCGGACGTCGCGGGGAGAACACGATCAGTCTGGTGGACGCCGAGCATGTCGTGATCCGGCACCTGACCCTGGATGGTGGCGGCGAACCCGTGGCCGGGGTGGTCGCCGAGGCGCGCGGTGATGGGGTCCATCACGTGACCCTGGAACACCTGACCATCCGACATTACGACCATTCGCAGGGCAACGCCGGGATCACCACGCGGGCGCCCGCCCGGGACTGGGTGATCCGGCGCAACGAGATCCACGATGTGGGGACCGGGATGTATCTGGGGCAGCCGGACGGGACCAGCCCGTTTGTCGCTGGCGTGATCGAGCACAATCACATTCACCGCACCCTGGGGTACAACATCCAGATCAAGCACCAGACGGACCGCGACGGGATCCCGGGGATGCCGGCGGAGCCGCGGGAGACCCGGATTCGCTACAACCTGCTGAGCAAGGCAGAGCGCGCCAGCGACGGGGGGCGGGCGCGGCCCAACCTGCTGGTGGGGCATTTCCCGCCCGCCGGGCCGGGGTCGCAGGACCGCTATCGCATCGCGGGGAACCTGTTCTATCAGAATCCGCACGAGCGTCTGTTTCAGGGCGAGGGGAATATCGAGCTACACGACAACCTGTTCCTGAACGATACGGGCGACGCGGTACTGGTGCGGCCGCACAACCACCTGCCACGCGAGATCCGGATCGTGAACAATACGATCCTGGCCGCCGGGTTCGGCATCCGGGTGGACGCGCCGGACCGGGCCTACGATCAGGAGGCGTCCGGCAACGCCGTGTTTGCCGGGGATCCGCTGCAGCTCGTGGGGCGTATCGCGGGCGGCGAGAACTTCACTGCGGCGCGCGCGGACGCGGCCCGGTATCTGGCGGCACCGGATGCCGGGCAGGATGCGCTGGATCTCTACCCCCGGGAGGGCGTTCTGCACGAGCGTTCTGCCGGCGTGAGTTCGGTCCCGGTCGCGGGTGTAGATCGCGACTACAATGGCCGTTTTCGCGAGCAGGCTGTCTGGGGTGCCTATGCCGGGCCGCCGGGGCCCAACCCCGGACGAGCGGACGGTATCGGGCCGCGTGTCCCGGGCTGTGCGCCCTGCCGGTGACTGGGTTGCGAGCGCCGGTATCGCATACGAAAACGGAGAGGTATCCGGCCCGGCCCCCTCCATTACGATTGGCAACGAGAACGGACATCTTATGCATACGCTTCCCGCGCTGGATGAAGTCACCATCGGAGTAGTCGGTCTGGGGTACGTCGGCCTGCCACTGGCCGTGGAATTCGGCCATCAATGGTCCACCCGCGGGTTCGATATCGACCCGGAGCGGGTGCAGCAGCTGCAGGCTGGAGTGGACCGCACGCGCGAGGTGGAGCCGGAGAAGCTCGCCGCGACCCCGCAGCTGACGTACACCGCCGATCTCGAGACCATGCGCGAATGCAACGTGTTCGTGGTGACCGTCCCGACGCCGATCGACCTGCACAAGCGACCGGATCTGGGACCGCTGCTGGGAGCCAGCCGCAGTGTGGGGCAGGTCCTCAAGCCGGGCGACACGGTGATCTACGAATCCACCGTTTACCCGGGCGCGACCGAGGAGGATTGCGTGCCGATCCTCGAGGCGCAGTCCGGGTTGGTGCACAACCGGGACTTCTTCACCGGCTACAGCCCCGAGCGCATCAACCCGGGCGACAAGGAACACGGGGTCACCTCCATCATGAAGGTCACCTCGGGCTCCACCCCGGAGGTGGCTGATTTCGTGGACGCGCTGTATGCGCGAGTCATCACGGCCGGGACACACAAGGCCGAGAGCATCCGCGTGGCCGAGGCCGCCAAGGTGATCGAGAACACCCAGCGCGACGTGAACATCGCGCTGATCAACGAGCTGGCCCTGCTGTTCGAGCGCCTGGGCCTGGATACCGAGGCGGTACTGAAGGCCGCCGGGACCAAGTGGAACTTCCTGCCCTTCCGGCCGGGCCTGGTGGGCGGGCACTGCATCGGGGTGGACCCTTACTACCTCACGCACAAGGCCCAGGCGGTAGGGCACCACCCGGAGATGATCCTGGCCGGGCGGCGGGTGAACGACGCCATGGGCGCGCACATCGCCGACAATACGTTGCGCGCACTGGTGCGCAAGGGCATCAACCCGGTGGGCGCGCGGATCCTGGTGATGGGGCTAACCTTCAAGGAGAACTGCCCGGACCTGCGCAATACCCGGGTGATCGACATCCACGCCACCCTGACTGGCTACAACGCCGAGGTGACGGTCTTCGACCCCTGGGTGGACCCGGCCGAGGCCGAGCACGAGTACGGCATCACGCCGGTGACCGAGACGCCGGCACCGGGGCAGTTCGATGCAATCATCGTGGCCGTGCCGCACCGCGAATTCCTGCAGATGGGGATCGAGGCCATCCGTGAACTGGCGCGGCCTGAGTCGGTGATTTTCGACGTGAAGTCCGTCTTTCCGCGCACCGCCACGGATCTCCGCCTGTAAGGGGGCGCCGAGTCAATCACGCGTTCGCGTTGGTGCCCCCGGGTTCCTGATGGGGAGGCTCTGGGGCCCGGCGCGCACCGTTCCCCTGGGCCCCGGCGCGGCGCACGGATGGCGAACGCCACGCCCGCATAACGCCCACGCTGTTCATGGGC
Organism: Thioalkalivibrio sp. ALM2T; assembly: GCF_000381505.1. Classification (NCBI taxonomy): domain Bacteria; kingdom Pseudomonadati; phylum Pseudomonadota; class Gammaproteobacteria; order Chromatiales; family Ectothiorhodospiraceae; genus Thioalkalivibrio; species Thioalkalivibrio sp. ALM2T. The sequence goes on along the minus strand of NZ_KB906569.1, from coordinate 19,982 downwards.
GCGGCCGGAGCTACAGTGGCGGGACGCTTTCGTCCCGGGAGACGCTGAACCGTGTGTCCGTCCGCGTTGTTGCCCCATGGTTTCCGACGTGCCGTCTGATGGCAGGGGCGTCGCTGCGCCGCATGTGCATTCGGGCGTGACGCGCGCCCGCACCGATTTATGGATCGGCGCTTCCCTGACCCTTCGATGAGCCTGCCGCGCGCCGGTTCGGAACCACTGTCGCTGCGTACCTGCGCGCTGTGGGCCTGGCTGTCGCTGGGCGCTGCGGTCTACCTGACGCTGCTGCCGTTCGAATTCGGCTCGATGAGCCTGGAGCGCGCCTGGGAGATCTATCGCGACATGAGCCTGACCGGCCCCGGGACCGGGGGCCGGCAGCAGTTCATGGCCAATGCCCTGATGTTCCTGCCGCTGGGGTTCTTCTGGACCGCATGGCTGACTCATGGTCGCCGCAACCGGTTGCTTGCGGCCGGCGCGTTCGTCTTCGTCGCTGCCCTTGGGCTGGCCGTCACGGCCAGCGTCGAGTTCTTGCAGGTCTGGTTGCCGTACCGGCATCCGGCGGCGGCCGATATCGCCGGAAACTTTTCCGGGGCAGTGGCCGGTTCGCTCGCCTGGCTGGCGTTGCGCGACCCGTTCGCGCGCTGGCGTCGGGTGCTGGAAGGTGCGGGTGCGCAGGCCCTGACCGCCGGGCTGGTGATCTATGCCGCCGCCTATGTGATGGTCGGCTTCGTCCCCTTTGACCTGGTGCTCGCGATGGACGAGCTGCGGGCTCGCCTGGCATCCGATGCCTGGGGCTGGTGGGTCGCTGCCGGCGCCTGCACCAGCGGGATTCGCTGTATCAGCTGGCTGACGCTGGAGGTGGTCGCCAGTATCCCGGTGGGGCTGCTCCTGGCATTGTGGCTGCACCGGCGCGGAGCCTCGCTGCTGGGGGCCGGGATCCCGCTGGCCCTGCTTCTTGCGGGGCTGCTGGAACTGTTGAATCTCGCCACCCTGTCGGGCATCGCCGAGGGGCGCTCCGTGCTATTGCGGACCCTGGGGATGAGCATCGGCCTGGTCCTGTTCCGGAACCTGCCCGCGCATCCCCATGGCGTGATCCGGACGCTGCAGCAGTTCGCCACGCCGATACTCGTGATCGGCGCCGTGTTCTACGCGTTGTTGCTGGTCGCGCTCAACCACGGTTTCGGCCCGTTCCACGCCGATGTGGAAGCGGCCCGAACCCAGTGGGCCGACCTGAACCTGTGGCCGTTCTACTACCACTATCACGTGGACGAGATTCACGCCCTGCGCAGTACGGCGCTGCATCTGGCCATGTATGCACCGCTGGGGTTTCTGGTCTGGTTGTGGCAGTTGCGGCATCCCCTGCAGCCGATGGCGTTGAATCTGCTGGCCGTCGTGGCGGGGGTTGTGCTTGCGCTGGTGGTCGAGGTCGCCAAGCTCTTTGTGGACGGCGCGCGCCCGGACCCGGCCAGCCTGGTGCTTGCCGGCCTGGCCGCCTGGGCGATGGCCGCGCTGCTGCAATGGCTGGGTCGTGCCAGTGCCGAGGGGGGCTCACCCTCAGGACGGGCCGCGGTCGAACCACGCGGTCCCCACCCGGAGTCGGCTGGGCCAGGTCCGAGTGCGCGCGGTTTTCAGCGACTGCGACAGGCGCTTGCCGGCCTGCTGGCGCTGGCGACTCTGCTGCTGGCGGTCACCTGGCCAGTCGTGCCCGTTGCGCTGAGCGCCGGGTTGCTGGCCTATGCCGCATTGCTGGCGTGGCGGCCGCAGGGCTGGCTGCTCGTGATCCCCGTGCTGTTGGCCACCCTGGATCTGACGCTCTACCACGGGCGCCTCTTTATCTCCGAACTGGACCTGTTCCTGTTGATGACGCTGGCCATGGCCCTCTGGCTCGGGCCGCATGCGGCGCATTCAGGCGCGTCGTTGTTGCCGCGCGGGATCCGCTGGGCGCTGGGTCTCCTGGTGGCCTCGACGCTGATCAGCCTGGCGGTTGCCCTGTTCCCGCCCGGCGCCTGGAACCCCGGCGAGGCGGTGCATTTTGCCCACCAGTGGAATGCCCTGCGGGTGGCCAAGGGCCTGCTGTGGGCGGTTGTCCTGCTGGCGATGCTGAGGGTCGCGCCTATCCCGGTGCTGGAGCAGGTGACGCGCTGGTTCCTCCCCGGGGTGGCGCTGGCCCTGCTGGCGCAACTGGCGTTCGTGGTGCGCGAGCGGGTTACCTATCCCGGGCTGCTGAACTTCGATAGTGGCTATCGTCTGTCCGGGCTGTTTTCGGAGATGCAGGCGGGAGGGCCCAGCATCGAGACCTTTCTGGTGCTGGCCTTTCCCCTGGCCCTGATCTGGTGCTGGCGCCAGCGCCTCGGCCTGATGCTCGCCGGTTCGGCTCTGCTGGCGGTCGGGACGGCATACGCGGTGGCGATGACCTATTCGCGCGGCGGGTATCTGGGGTTGGCGGTGGCCGTGGCCGTCCTCGCGGTCGGGGTGCTGCTGGCGGCGTTGCATGGTCGCATGCGGGTTCGGCAGGGGGCTCTGGTCGGTGTGCTGTTGCCAGTGGTGGCGATTGCCCTGGTTGCGGGCACCACGTTGGGCGGGTTTGCCGAGCAGCGGATGAGCCACATCGAACGTGACTTCGGAATCCGCATGGATCACTGGCAGGCCGCCCTCGAACTGCCGGGCGGCGGACCGCTTTCACCTCTGCTTGGGCGGGGTGTCGGCAGTTTTCCGGAGCACTACCGGACCGGAAACCGGGATGGGCGCTTGCCCGGCAATCTGGCCTTCACCCGCGCGGAGGGCGAACCGCGCCTGCAAATCGGCGGCGGCGATTCGCTGTTCGTGAATCAGCGGGTGAGCCTGCCCCGCGACGGTCTCTATACCGTGACCGTGGAGGCCGCCAGTGCCCAGCCCACGGGGTTTCGAGTCTTCATCTGCGAGAAGCCCATCCGCCATTCCTTCGTTTGTCGCAGCGAAGGCATGCGCCTGGAAGACGGCGGACGTCAGACCTTCCAGTGGACCTTCGACCTCGACCCGATGGAGACACGCCCCTGGCCCATTCAGCGCGGCCTGGTGTTGTCGCTGGGGGTCGATGCGCGCCAGCGGTCTGTCACCGAATTTTACAGCGTGCAGGTTCGGGACTCGGCCGGTCGTGAGTACGTCGCCAACGGCGACTTCGAGCATCTGGGCCGTTACTGGTACTTCACCACGGACCATCTGTGGCCGTGGCGGGTCGAGAATCAGTGGCTGGAGATCTATTTCGATCAGGGCTGGCTGGGTCTGCTGGCCTTTTTGTGGCTGACGCTGGCGGCCCTGGTGTTGCTGTTGCGGCGTTCGCTGGCGGGCGATGCGGTAGCGCTGGCGTCGACTGCCGCATTAACAGGGGCGTTGTCGATCGGCGTGTTCAGTACGCTGTTCTACTCCCCGCGGATCGCCCTGCTGTTCTACCTGGTGCTGTTGCTGGGCGTGGCGGCGTCCGCAGCGCCGGCCGCAAGGGGCGTCAGGCAATCCGCGAAGCCTTGAGCGGGTTGAGTTTGGGGCAGTCGTGCGGTGCGTGGTCGGGGGCGTTATGGGCAAGTCCGGTCCGCTCGGCTTGTGCCTAACGCTGCCTCGATCCCGCGCCCGATCGGGCTGTTAAGCTCGCAGGACGAAACCGCGGTGGGGCCGGGGAGATGGGCGAGGCCTTTGATGCATTCGACGAGCGGCTGATGGAGCTGGCTCATTTTGTGGAGGAGGCCGAGTCCCTGGAAAAGGGATTGGCTGGCCTGGCCGAACTGGTGAGTCACGCCATGGAGTGCGAGCGCTGTTCGATCATGCTGCTGAAGCCGGACCCGGACGGGGGTGCGGCGCGCTTGCGCGTCCAGGCGCATCACGGGTATCTGCCCGAGCAGGCCTATGACGTGAGGCAACCGCTTGGCTCGGGAATTTCGGGGCGGGTGGCGAGTGCGCGCAAGGGGTTGCTGATTCGTGACCTGCATGCCTCCGATCTTGCAGCCGAGGCGCGGCGGGCCGAGGGTGCGGGTCCGGTCGACGTGATCGCGGTACCGGTCATTCTGGAGGGCGATCTGCTGGGCGTGATCAACATCGACAGCCCCGAGGGGCGGGGCCGGCTGACGCAGGAAGATTTGCGCCGGGCGTTGATCCTGGCCCTGGTGGTGGCCAAGTCGGTCCTCGTCCATCGGTTAAAGGGACTTTTGCGCACGAGTTTTACGCAGATGGCGCTGGCGCGACAGCCGGGGGCGGCAACGGGCCCCATTACCCACGCCCCGGAACGCGTGGCCCGGTTGCTGGCGCGCACGCTGTACGACGAGATGAGCCGGGCCGGATTCTCCCGCGATCATGTGCTGATTGCCGCGACCGAACTCATCGGTCAGGTCAGCGAGGGCCGGGAATGAACCATCACGCGGTCATGGCGATGGCGCAAGGTGCGAACCGGTGAAGGATGCCGGCTTCGAACGCCGCTGGCGCCAGCGCTTTCTGGAGCGCGGGGCGAACCTGGAGGACGATGCCGGGATCGCGGGCTGGACACACAGCGGCCTGCATAGCCGCGTCCGGCAGTTCGAGCGGCTGTGGCGGCGCGCCGACCTCGAGCCCGGTCGCTGGCTGGATGTCGGCTGTGGCGCGGGAACCTACACACGGATGCTGCATGCGCAGGGCCATGGGGTCTGGGGGCTGGACTACTCAACGCCCTCCCTGCAGAAGGCGCGGGATCGAAGTGATCCGGCAATTCCCTGGCTGGCGGCGGACATCAATCACCTCCCGCTGGCGGACGCCGCCTTCGACGGGGTGCTCTGCTTCGGCGTCATGCAGGCCTTGTCGGATCCCACGCCGGCGCTTGCCGAGATTCGGCGCGTGCTGCGTCCGGGGGGCGAGGCCTGGGTGGATGCGCTGAACCTGCGTTGCCTGCCCACCGCAGTTCGCGAGTGGCGCCGGTCTCGGCGAGGGCGTCCGCCGCATCTTCGCTACGACGACCCTCAGGGTTTTCGCGCGGCGGCGGAGGCCGTGGGTCTGCGACCCGAGGCGTTGTACTGGCTTCCGTTGGCCCCCGGTCGCCTGGCGCGCTTGCAGCCGCTCCTGGAGAACCGGGGCACCCGGGGTTTCCTGCAGGCGGTGCCGGCTGCCGGGGCGTGGCTGAGTCATTCGTTCATTCTGCGGGTGCGGCGGGTATGAGGGGCGGGTCATTCAGGGCTGTCGGAAAACTTTCCACTCGGCGCCTCCGGGTGCCCTTCCGGCTTTGTTTCGTCGCGGGAGGGGGCATTGATATCAGTGAGTTACCCGTTATTCAGAAGGATGGCACCCCGCTTGCTATGTACCAAGAGAAAGCGTCTGATTGCAGTGTACCCCCCGGATCGCAGCCCATTGCGGCGTGGCCGGGTGCCCTTGCCCGGACGGTGAAATGGCGAGGTTTGACCTGGAGCAGGCAAGCATGAGTGATGAACACGAGCACAACGGAAATCATGGCCCCGAAGACGTAGGCGAGGGCAAGTCCACCGCCCCCGTGGACCCGGACACGGGTGCGTCCGGCCTTCGCAGTCGCAGCCGGCGCCGCCTGACCGCGGCCGGCCTGGGTGGGGCGATGCTGGTGTCGCTACCGGCCAAGTCGGTCTGGGGCGCCCAGGGGCAGTGCTCGCTGTCGGGCAACATCTTCTCCGCCAACGTTTCCAACATTGACCACGAGTGCACCGCGGGCGATGGCTGTACCTCGGCGTTCTGGAAGGATAACTGGGGTGCCTGGGAGTGCACCGGGTATTCCCCGGGTTCCTGCATTCAGACCAATGGGACCGACAGCAACTGCCAGCGTTTTGACGCCACCGTGGGTGCGGGCGGGGCGACCTCCTTCGAGGAAGTCTTCGGTTACAGGCCGGAATGCCTGACCGGTACACCCTCGCTGATGGAGGTGCTCCATGCCTGGGGCGTGTGCAGGGGGTCGCTCGACTGGCATGCAGTGGGTGCCGTTCTTAACGCAGCGTGCACCTCGATCGACTTCGGCGCCTCGGTCGACGAGGTGATCAAGGCCTATTCGATGGCCCGCGAGGATGTGGGCAAGCACTCGGCAGTGACGAACGTCTTCGCCTACATGAACGAGCGCTTCTGCCCGATCAACGGCCTGGGCGACTGCGGCGACGGCTTCACGCGCAACGAGGCGGGCGAGTGCGTGGAGGTGCGGACCGACTCGTCCGGCACTCTCAATCGTTGATATCCCGGGGCGCTGCCCACCAGCGCTCCTGGGCCGGTCGGTACACGAGGCCCCCTTGTCCGTTTCTGAAGAATCCCTTGCGCTGATCCCGCTGCCTGCCGCTCACGTGCGGGCATGGGGTGAATCGGTGGTTGTCTATGACCAGCGCTGTGGCGAGACGCACGTGCTGCAGCCTCCTCTGATCGACATCTTCCAGGCCCTGCAAGAGGGACCGATGACGCCGGCCACCCTGTTCGAGTACCTTGAACAGCGATATGACGCCACGGAAGGGGACCTGGTGGATGCGATGCAGGCCGGCTTGAGCCAGTTGCGGCAGCATGATCTGATCCGTGTCTCGCCGGAGTCGCGGGACGCGTGATTGCCCATGAAGCCCTGAGGGCGGGGTTGCGGGACGCCGGTCTTGCCATCCAGGTGGGGCCCTTCGTGGTCCGCTTGCGTTCGCGGCTGGACCGGGTCGAGCGCTCCGTGGCTCTGTTCTACGACCGGCAACTCTTGCCGGTCGCCAGTACCCCCTTCGCCGATTTCCACGTCACCCTTGCGGGCTCCCCCGGCCTGCGCTCGGTTTGGCGTCCGCAGGCGCGTTTCTTTCTGGATGGCCGCTCGCCCTTCCGCCCCCTGCCGCTGGCGCATGCCTATCCGTTGTTCGAGTGGGGGCTGAACTGGTGCATTGCCCAGCACGCCCATGACTTCCTGATGATCCATGCGGCGGTGCTGGAGCGCCACGGCCGGGCGCTGGTGATGCCGGGCGAGCCCGGGGCGGGAAAGAGTACGCTGACCGCGGCCCTGGCCCTGTCGGGCTGGCGATTGTTGTCGGACGAATTCGCCCTGCTTTCTCTGGAGACCGGCAAGCTGGTTGCGCTGCCGCGTCCGGTCAGTCTGAAGAATGCCGCCATCGACCTGATCCGCGATCGCCATCCGCAGGCGATCATCGGGCCTTCTTCCCACGACACCAGCAAGGGGACCGTGGCACATCTGAAGCCACCGCATGCGAGCATCGAGCGGATGCACGAACAGGCCGCACCGGCATGGCTGGTCTTTCCGCGCTTCGCCGCCGGGGGGCAGGACCGGCTGCAGCCGCTGGACCGGGCCGAGGCATTGCTGAAGCTGGTCGGCTCGTCCTTCAATTACAGCGTGGTGGGCGGAGCGGGTTTCGAGGCAGCGGCCGATCTGATCGAGCAAAGCGCCTGCCTGAATCTGGAGTACGCGGACCTGGATGCCTCCCTGGGGTTGCTGAACGATCTGGCCGGGGCGGGCGCATGACGCGCCCTGCTCTGGGGCAACTGCTCGCGGTCCTGGCCGAGCCGGCAGCCTCCCGCAGTCTTTCGCTGGCGGATTGGGATTGGTTGGTACGGGTGGCGCGAGTGGCCTCTCTGGAGGGCCGGTTGCATGCCTTGATCAAGGATGCCGGGGCATTGTCGGAGGTGCCTCCGGCGCCCCGGCGACACCTGCACGTCGCGCGGGTCCTGGCGGATCGTCAGCACGCCATGGTTCGCTGGGAGGTGGCACGGATTCACGAGGCCCTGGCGCCGGAGGCGATCCCGGTGATGCTCCTGAAAGGCGCGGCCTACGTGATGGCCGGGCTGCCCAGTGCGCCGGGGCGGCAGTTCTCCGATGTCGACATCCTGGTCCCGCAGGCGCAGATCCAGGCGGCGGAACAGCATCTGTTCGTTCAGGGATGGGTCTGCGAAGGCTACGACACTTACGACCAGACCTACTATCGCCAGTGGATGCACGAGCTGCCTCCGCTCACGCACATGCGGCGCAAGAGCGTGCTGGATGTGCATCACACCATCCTGCCGCCGACCGCGCGGTTGCATCCCGATCCGGAACTCCTGTGGGCGGCCGCGCTGCCGCTGGATGGCTTTCCCGGAATGTACGTTCCGGGGCCGGCCGACATGGTCCTGCACAGTGCGACGCATCTGTTTCACGACGGCGAGCTGGAGAACGGCCTGCGCGACCTGGCGGATATGGATGCGCTACTGCGTCATTTTGTGGCGGAGGATTCGGACTTCTGGGAACGCCTGACGGCGCGCGCCTTCGAGATGGATCTGGCACGCCCGCTCTACTATGCGTTGCGCTATGGTCGCGAGTTCCTGCAGACCCCCGTCCCCGATTCGGCGTTCCGCGCGCTGGCCGCGGCGCGTCCGGCGCCGCCTCTTCTGGCGCTGATGGATGGCCTGTTCCGGCGTGGCCTGAAACCGCATCACTGGAGTTGCGACGGCCGGTTGTCCGGCACCGCCCGCTGGTTGTTGTATGTACGTTCGCACTATCTGCGCATGCCCTTGCACTTGCTGGTTCCGCACCTGCTGCGCAAGGCGGCCAAGGACCATCGCAAGGGCAAAAGGATCCAGGCCGAGCCCTGATCGGAGTGGCTAGGGAAACACTGATCAATGAACGCGTTCGCGCGCCCGTTTTCGTCAACAACGGGCGGCCGAGCCCCTGCTTTCAATAACTTGCGGGGTTGGCACCCCGGGTTCCCCGATCCTGCGTTGCGCCGCTTACAGGTAGAACCACTACCTGTTGCACGACGCGCCTTGTCTCGGAAAACCTGGGGTACCAACGCGAACGCGTTCATTGATCAGTGTTTCCCTAGGGCTCAGGGGGCTGCGGGGCCGGAGGCCATGGCTTCGGAAAGGGCCATCAGGGGTGCGAGAAGCAGTTCGCCGCGGAACAGGATGCGCGGGCCTGCCACCAGCCCCATGCACCGATAGCGTCGTTGTGCCATGCCGGAGCCCGCCAGGCCGCGCCCCGCGGTTTCCACTCGCTCCGCGGGGCTCACCAGGATGTGCAGGGCGTCGGCGCTGCGCAGGGCGCGTGCCAGCTGCTGGTCCACGCTGATGTGGTGCGCGGTGTAGACCATGGGGTCGCGGTAGAAATCGTGGCCGTCCGCATCGGCCTTTTCGAGCAGGGCGCAGGAGATCAGCGCGGCGGGAAACATGTCCGGAAAGTTGATGCGGTCCTCCAGCTCGTCGAAGTAGTCCGCCTGGCGCACGAGTGACCCTGACAGCAGGTTCTTGGCATTGCTGTTCGACATGAACTTGCGCTTGTGGAACCACCCGTTGTCCGCGAGCACGCAGCGATCCTCGAGCTGCTCGAGTCGGACATCCGCGGGCAGCGGCAATGACTCGCCAGGCAACGCCTGGGGTGTCAGGGAGTCGCGTACATGGCCGAGCAGCACCAGCCCGCTGCCTTTGCGCATCGCAATGCGATTGGATACCTGCGGCTGTCCCGACGCATCCGTGCCCCGGAGGGTGGGTTTGACGACGGTGGTGAACGGCTCGTCCACGCGCAGGGCGCCGGCGAACGTGAATTGGTAGTTGCGGAACGGGCGTTGCGAGCTGCTTCCGGCATCGCCCTCGGCGATCCGCATCCGGGTCACCAGGGCCTCTGCCAGACACTCCAGCTGAAAGCCCAGCACGATCGGTCCGCCAAACGGATTGCCGCGGATGCGCGTCCACTTGTCGCCGTCATGGAACGGGTTGAAGTCGTCCGTGGCGTTGCGGGCCACATCGATGTGGATCTGGCGGTAAACGCAGCGAGTATCGGACGATGAGGCCGCCATGGGTGTGCCTTGGTCCGGCTCGGACTTGCCGTGAGGGGAGGGGGTGCGGATCGGCCCTACTCCTGGTAGCCGGCCAGCAGCGGGCGGATCCGGTCGGCTGGCACCGCGTAACTGATCCCGCTGGGCCGGCTTACTGCGGCCTCGCGCCCGCCCTGGACGAAGACCTGGTTGATCACGCCGACGACTTCGCCACTGTCGATGCGGTAGAGGGGGCTGCCGCTGTTACCGGGGTAGGCGGTGGCATCCAGCTGAAACACCATCGGTGCGCCGGCGCGCAGTTGCCGGATGTGAGCCTCGCTCAGTTCTCTCGAGCGGCGGGCGGTGATCGCCATGGGGGTGCGTGCGGCCACGTTGGCACGATGGGTCGCGGGGTAGATGCCCAGGATCATGCCGATCGGGTAGCCCGTAAAGGCCAGCTGCTCGCCCGCGCGTACGGCGTCCGACGATCCCAGTCGCAAGGGGGGCAGTGGAGGGCCGGCGATCCGCAACAGGGCCAGGTCGTCGTTCGCCGAATGGGCCACAAGCTCCGCGCTGTGGATGGAGGTGTCGCGACCTTCGCCGCTGACCACCACGAGTTGCTCGCGGTTTGCATGATCCAGTGATTCCGGGATCACATGGTGATTCGTAACGATGAGGCGCCCGTCGGCGACCGCAAATCCGGTTGCGAGGTAATTGGCTCGCGGGCTGCGCGACGGCTGGTGGGTCGCGATACTGACTACCGAGTGCTTGATGCGCTCGATCGTGTCCGGCAGCCCGTCGGCGGCAGCCGGGCGCTGGGTAACCAGCAGGGCCAGAAGGCTCGCCGTGGCCAGCACCTTCAGCGTCTTCCACGCGCGCTGCCAGGTGTCTGCCGAAAAGCCCCGGAAGAAGAGGGCGGATCGCTTGCTCGTCGTGCTGTCCATGGGCCATCCCCGCCAGTCGATGGTTCGAGTCTAGGTCAGGCGGTTCCGGCCGTGGTGGTGATGCGTTAGGCGAAGGGGGTCATGGCTAGCGGGCGCTTTAACGCCGCGTCGACACCCCGTCAGTTGAAGACGATGGTCTTGTTGCCGTGGGTAAGGACGCGGCCCTCGAGGTGGTAGCGCAGGCCGCGGGCGAGGACCCAGCGTTCGACGTCACGGCCCTTGCGGATCAGGTCCTGCACGCCGTCGTCGTGGCGGATGCGGGTGACGTCCTGCTCGATGATCGGGCCGGCGTCGAGGTCCTCGGTGACGTAGTGGCAGGTGGCGCCGATCAGCTTCACGCCGCGGGCGAAGGCCTGGTGGTAGGGGCGGGCACCGACGAACGACGGCAGGAAGCTGTGGTGGATGTTGAGGATGCGCTCGGGGTATTCGTCGCAGAGCGTGGGCGGCAGGATCTGCATGTAGCGCGCCAGCACGATGGCGTCGGGCGCCAGCTCGGCCAGGCGCGCCTGCAGGGTGGCAAAGGCGGCCTCGCGATCTTCGCGCGGCACGGGGATGTGCTCGAACGGGATGCCGTAGCAATCCGCCAGCGGTGCCAGGTCGCGGTGGTTCGAAAGGATCGCCGGGATCTCCATCGGCAGTTCGTCGTTGCTCCAGCGGGCCAGCAGGTCGCTGAGACAGTGCGGTTCGCGCGAGACCATCAGCACCACGCGCGGGCGGGTGTCGGCCCCCGCCAGCCACCAGTCCATGCCAAGATCGAGGGCCAGTTCATCCAGCCGTTCACGCAGGGCGGGCTCGGCGTCCACGGGCAAGGAGAACACCCAGCGCATGAAGAACCAGCCGGCCTCGGCATCGGTGTGCTGGGCCGCCTCGGTGATCCAGCCATCGGTATTTGCGATTGCGTTGGCAATACGCGCGACGATTCCGTGCTGATCGGGGCAGCGGATACTCAGCCGAAAACGGGGTCGATCATCCATGTCGTTTAAGTATCCCGAATAAGGTCAAGGGCGGGTTTCACCACGAAGCGCACGAAGGCACGGAGAAGGTTATGGGCATTTTTACCACAGAGGGCACCGCCCCAACCGAAGTCACCCCGGAAACCGCGCAGCGGTTATCCGGGATCTCCCGGGGTTGGCGATGCGTCGGTGGCAGCCTTGGAAGATCCCGGCTCTCCCCTGCGGCCGGGATGACGAGATTCTGCTGCGCATGGGGTTCGGGCGGTGCCAAAGGATCAATGCGATTCGCTGCGCGCCTCAGCATCCCGCCTGCCACAAAGCCATCCCCGGTTATCTCCGTGACCTCTGTGGTTCATTCGCCTTGCCCTCGTCGTCTCCTCGTGCGCTTCGTGGTGAACAAATCGGCGCAAGGAAGGACGGGGCCGGGTCAGGCGGATTCGCGGCGCAGGCCGGTGGGGATGGAGAAGGTGATGGTCTCTTCACGGCCGGCGAGTTCGGAGACGGCGTCGACGCCGTGTCCGCGCAGGAAGTCGAGCACCTCGTTGACCAGGACCTCCGGGGCCGAGGCGCCGGCGGTGACGCCAATGTGGCTCTTGCCCTCGAGCCAGGCCGGGTCGATGTCGGCTGCGCCGTCCACCAGATGGGACTCCACGCCCATGCGTGCGCCGATCTCGCTCAGGCGGTTGGAGTTCGAGCTGTTCTTCGAGCCGACCACCAGTAGCAGGTCGCATTGCTTCGCCAGGTCCTTCACCGCGTCCTGGCGGTTCTGGGTGGCGTAGCAGATGTCCATCTTGCGCGGGCCTTCGATCTTCGGGAAGCGCGCGGTCAGGGCGTCGATGATCCCGGCGGTGTCGTCCATAGACAGCGTGGTCTGGGACACGAAGGCAAGCCGGTCGGGGTTGGCCACCTCGAGGTTCTCGACGTCCGCGATGGTCTCGACCAGCATCATGCTCCCGCCCCGGGAATCATCGAACTGGCCCAGGGTGCCCTCGACCTCGGGGTGCCCGGCGTGGCCGATCAGCACCACCTCGCGGCCCTCGCGGGCGTAGCGCGCTACCTCCAGATGTACCTTGGTGACCAGCGGGCAGGTGGCGTCGAACACCGTCAGGCCGCGTTGTTCGGCCTCCTGCTGCACACGCTTGGGCACGCCGTGGGCGGAGAAGATCACCACCTGGCCGTCGGGGACCTCGTCCAGCTCGTCGACAAAGCGCACGCCGGCATCCGTCAGACGCCCGACCACGTGCCGGTTGTGCACCACTTCATGGCGGACGTACAGCGGCGCGCCGTAGATCTCCAGGGCGCGTTCCACGATCTCGATGGCGCGTTCCACCCCGGCGCAGAAACCACGCGGATTGGCGAGCTGGGCCTGCATGCTCATAGGAGACTCTCCTGCGACCTATTGCGGTTCACTTACCGATAGCACATCCACCTCGAAGGTGAAGTTCTGCCCCGCCAGCGGGTGGTTGAAATCCACCGTCACGGTGTCGTCCTTCACCGCTTCGATGCGGCCGGGTACGGCATCGCCGGCCGGGCTGTTGAACTCGTAGATGTAGTCCACTTCCAGCGGCAGGTCGGCCGGGAACTGCGAGCGCGGCATTTCCTGTACCGCTGCCTGGTCCCGAAACGGGAACATGACGCCGGCCTCGATCGCAAATTCCCGGTGGTCGCCCGCGATCAGGCCGACTAGCAGATCCTCCAGCCCGGGCAGGATCTCGCCGGAACCGATCTCCAGGGTGATGGGTTCCTCGCCCGTCCCGTCCACGACAAAGCCGTTTTCCAGGATCAGGCGGTAGTGCATCTCGATGTGCGCGCCCTTGGTGGCCGTGGTCATGTGTGCTCCCGACTAGTCTGTGTTGCCCGAGTGGCTGCGATCGCCCTCGATGAAGGTGGCGACGATCAGCGTGATCGCCCCTACAACAATGGCCATGTCCGCCACGTTGAAGGCCGGCCAGTGATAGCCCGCCCAGTGAAAGTCCAGAAAATCCACCACCGCGCCGTAGCGCACGCGGTCGATCAGGTTGCCGATGGCGCCGCCCAGCACCAGGCCCAGGGCGGTCACTGACCACCAGGCCTGGCGTGGCAGGCGGGCCAGCCAGAAGAGGATCAGAAGCCCGATCATCATGGCAATGCCGGTCAGCAGCCAGCGGCCCCAGTCCCCGGCCCCGGCCAGAAAGCTGAAGGCCGCACCCGGGTTGTACACCAGCGACAGGTTAAAGAAGCTCGTGACCTCGACCGGGGCGAACAGCGTCAGCGCATGTTCCGCCCAGACCTTGGTGACCTGGTCGGCCAGCACGATGGCCACCGCGATCAGCAGCCCCGGGCCGAGGCCGGACCCCCGCAAGCCCATCAAGCGAAACGCCGGGTCTCGCCCGGGCCGTCCACGTTACTGACGCAGCGCCCGCACAGTTCCGGATGCTGGGTGTGTTGACCGACGTCCGGGCGGCGGTGCCAGCAGCGCGCACACTTGGGCTGTTCGCTCTTGTGCACCGCCACGCCCAGCGGCGTCCCGTCGCCGAGTTCCGCGGCATGCGCGCCTTCCGGCGCGGCACCCTCGGCGAGGCGTGCCTCGGAGGTGATCAGCACGAAGCGCAATTCGTCTCCGAGGCGTTCCAGCAGGCTGCGTGCGGTCGAGTCGGCCGGGAGGTACAGGTCGATCTCGGCATTCAGTGAGGCGCCAATGCCCTGCTCGTTGCGCGCCAGCTCCAAGGCGCGGGCGACATGGGTGCGCACCTCCAGGATGCGATCCCAATCGCCATCGGAGAACGACGCGTCCTCCGGCAGCGGGGCCAGCCCCTCGTACCAGGTGGAGAACAGCACGCTGTCCGGGCGCTCGCCGGGCAGCAGTTCCCAGATCTCCTCGGCGGTGAAGGTCAGGATCGGGGCGACCCAGCGGGTCAGGGCCTCGGCCACATGGTACAGAGCGGTCTGTGCCGAGCGCCGGACGTGCGAATCCGCCTGGGTGGTGTACTGGCGATCCTTGATTACGTCCAGGTAGAAACTGCCCAGCTCCACCGAGCAGAAGTTGTGCACCCGCTGGTAGATCTGGTGGAACTGGTAGCCGTCGTAGGCCTGCGTTACCTGGCCCTGCACCTGCAGTGCGCGGGCGACGATCCAGCGGTCCAGCGGCAGTAGATCCTCCAGCGGCAGGGCGTGTTCGGCCGGCTCGAAGCCGTTCAGGTTGCCCAGCAGGAAGCGCGTGGTATTGCGGATGCGGCGATAGGCGTCGGCGGTTCGGTCGAGGATGTCCTTGGAGATCGCCATCTCGCCGGAGAAGTCGGTAGCCGCGACCCACAGGCGCAGGATGTCCGCCCCCAGGGTGGAGACCACCTCTTGTGGCGCGACCACGTTGCCGCGCGACTTGGACATCTTCTCGCCCTTCTCGTCCACGGTGAAGCCGTGGGTCAGCACCGCCTTGTAGGGCGCCTCGCCCCGCATGGCCACGCTGGTCAGCAGGCTGGACTGGAACCAGCCGCGGTGCTGGTCCGAGCCTTCCAGGAACAGGTCCACCGGCAGCTCGCCCAGTTCCGGGCGTTTCTCCACGACCGTGGAGTGCAGCACGCCGGAGTCGAACCAGACGTCCAGCGTGTCGTTCAGCTTGGTGTAGTCGCCCGCTTTCTCGCCTAGCAATTCCTGCGGGTCCAGCTGGAACCAGGCCTCGATACCGTCGCGCTCGATGCGCTGTGCGATGGTCTCGATCAGCTCCGCGGTATGCGGATGCAGGCGGTTGGTTTCCTTGTGCACGAAGAACGGGATCGGCACGCCCCAGTTGCGCTGGCGCGAGATGCACCAGTCCGGGCGGTTGACCACCATTCCGTGGATCCGGGCCTGGCCCCAGCTCGGCATCCACTCCGTGTCGGCGATGGCCTTCAGGGCATCGGCGCGCAGCTCGGCGCGGTCCATGCTGATGAACCACTGCGGAGTCGCGCGGAAGATGATCGGGGTCTTGTGGCGCCAGCAATGCGGATAGCTGTGCTCGAACTTTACCGCCACGATCAGCGCGGCGTGTTCCTTCAGCACGTCGATCACGTGGCCGTTGGCCTGGTGCACGTTCTCGCCGGCGAAGTGCGGGGTGTCGGGCAGGAAGCGGCCATCCGGGCCCACCGGGTTTTCCACCGGCAGGCTGTATTGCAGCCCGACCGCATAGTCCTCCTGGCCGTGGCCGGGGGCGGTGTGGACCGCGCCGGTACCGGTCTCGGTGGTCACGTGATCGCCGAGGATCAGCGGCACGTCGCGCTCCAGGAACGGGTGGCGCAGCATCAGGCCTTCCAGCGCCTGACCCTTGGTGCGCGCCACGATGTGGCCCTCGCCCAGGGAGTAGCGCGCCAGGCAGTCCTCGACCAGGTCCTCCGCCAACAGGATGCGCTCGTGCTCGAGCTCCACCAGGGCGTAGTCCAGTTCCGGGTGCAGGGCGACCGCCTGGTTGGCCGGCAGGGTCCACGGGGTGGTCGTCCAGATCACCACGCTGATCGGACCGCGCGAACCGTCGATACCGTCGAAGCGGCGCAGGAAGTCGATGTCGTCGACCACGCGGAAGCGCACGTCGATCGCCTGCGAGATCTTGTCCTCGTATTCGACCTCGGCCTCGGCCAGGGCCGAGCCGCAGTCCACGCACCAGTGCACCGGCTTCTCGCCCATCTGTACGTGGCCGCGCTTGAAGATGCTGCCCAGTGCGCGGACGGTGTCGGCCTCCACCTGGTAGTTCATGGTCAGGTAGGGGTTGTCCCAGTCGCCCAGTACACCCAGGCGCTGGAAGTCCGCGCTCTGTCCGTCCACCTGCTCCTGAGCATACTCGCGGCAGGCCTTGCGGAAGGTCGCGGCATCCACGTCGCGGCCGGCCTTGCCCAGCTTCTGCTCCACCTTCAGCTCGATCGGCAGGCCGTGGCAGTCCCAGCCCGGCACATACGGCGCGTCAAAGCCGGCCAGGGTCCGGCTCTTCACGATCACGTCCTTGAGGATCTTGTTGACCGCATGGCCGACGTGGATCGAGCCATTGGCGTAGGGCGGGCCGTCGGCCAGCACGAAGCGCGGCCGTCCGGCGCAGTACTCGCGCAGGCGTTGGTAGCGGTCCTCGGCCTTCCAGGCCTCCAGCCATTCGGGCTCCCGCGTCGCCAGGCCGGCGCGCATCGGGAATGCCGTCTCGGGCAGGTTGAGGGTGTCCTTGTAGGGGTTCGGCGGTGCCGGTTTGCGTGCCATGAGCGAGTTCCGGATCGGCCCTGCGGGCCGGTTTCAGTCGTGTGCGGAGAGTTGCGTGCGGGCGGTTTCGACGTCACGCGCGATCTGCGCGCGCAGCGCCTCCAGTCCCTCGAAGCGTTGTTCGCCGCGCACCTGCGCGACGGGTTCAAAACAGACGGCCTCGCCGTACAGGTCGGGCTGGCCCTCGAGTACGTGGGCCTCCAGACGCTGTTCGGTGCCACCCACCGTCGGACGCCAGCCGATGTTGGCGACGGCGGGCAGGGCCTCGCCGGAGGCCCGGCGCAGCCAGCCGGAGTACACCCCGCGCAGTGCCAGCGGCCATGGCCCCAGGCGCAGGTTCGCGGTGGGGAAGCCGATGGTGCGGCCGCGCTTGTCGCCGTGTGCAACCCGGCCGTGCAGCCGGTAGGGCCGCCCCAGGAGTTCCGCCACGCGGGCGAAGTCGCCGGCGACGGCGGCGGCGCGCACCCGCGTGCTGCTGATGCGCCCCTCGGCATCACGCACCGTCGGGGTGGATTCGACGGTGAAGCCAAGCCGTTTGCCGGCCGTCTGCAGGGCCGATTGATCGCCCTCGCGCCCGCGTCCGAAGCGGAAGTCGTCGCCCACCAGTACATGGCGGGCGCCCAGGCGGCGGTGCAGGACCTCCTCCATGAAGGCCGTGGCCGAAAGCCCCGCCAGCTGAGCGTCGAAACGCAGGACCCAGGCTGCGCCGAGAGAGCTGTCGCCCAGCGTCACCAGGCGATCGCGCAGCCGCTGCAGGCGGCCGGGTGGCGCGGGAGCCTGGGAGCGTGCGGCGAAGTACTCGCGTGGCAACGGCTCGAAGGTCATCAGGAGCGCCGGCGCCTGGCGATCCTGCGCCGCCTCGAGGAGGCGTCCCAGAACAGCCTGATGACCACGATGCAGACCATCAAAGTTGCCAATGGTCACCACCGCGCCATGCATGCCGGCTGCCTCGAACGCCTTGCTGTCGGCCGGCCCCAGGCCGCGAATCAGCCGCATCGCCCCGATCCCGCGCAAAACCGAAAGTATAACCCGCCGGGGCCTTCCCCGGCATCATTGATCGGTGCCTTCGCGCAGCAGCAAGTGATGCGGGCGCACGCCGGTCAGCCACAGCGTGGCGGCGAGCGTGGCGGTGCCGGCCAGGATCAGACCGGCGAGCGCCAGCAGGCGGGTGTCGACGGACCACTCGGTCCACTGGCCGAACTCCGGCGAGAGCCAGATCAGCACCCCGATCATCGCGGCGAGCCCCAAGGGCAGCCCCAGGCGCAACGGGCGCAAACCCGGTCCTGGCTGGTAGATGCCCTCGCGGATCAGCCCGCGGTAGAGCAGCCCGGCGTTGATATAGGCCGAGGCCGAGGTGGCCAGCGCCAGTCCGGCGTGCGCTCCGGGCGTGCCGGAAAGGTACCACGGCAGCACAAAGGCGCCGTTCAGCACCATGTTCCAGAGCATGGCGATGATCGCAATCTTCACCGGGGTCTTGGTGTCCTGGCGAGCGAAGAAGCCAGGCGCCAGCACCTTGATCAGGATAAAGCCGGGCAGGCCCAGGGCGTAGGCTGCCAGCGCCATCGCGGTCATGTAGGTATCGAACTGGGTGAAGGCCTGATACTGGATCAGCGTGGCCAGGATCGGCACTGCCAGCACGACCAGACCGACCATCGACGGCAGCGCGACCAGCATCGCCAGGCGCAGGGCCCAGTCCAGGGTGCGACCGAAGGCGGCCGGGTCGGCCAGGTTGTACTGCCGCGCCAGGCGCGGAAGGATCACCGTGCCGATCGCGATGCCGAACAGGGCCAGCGGCAGCTCCACGAAGCGGTCGCCGAAGTACAGCCAGGAGATCGATCCGGCCACGAGGAACGACGCGATCAGGGTGTCCACCAGCAGGTTGATCTGTACCACCGAGGTCCCGAGGATCGCCGGCAGCATCAGCTTCACGATCCGGCGCACCCCCTCGTGGGCGCGGCGAAAGCGCGGGCGGGGCAGCAGTCCGGCGCGCCACAGAAAAGGGATCTGGAAGGCCAGTTGCACGGCCCCGGCGATAAACACGCCCCAGGCGAGGGCCACCACCGGCTCGTCGAACATCGGCGCCAGCCACAGCGCGGCGACGATCATCGACAGGTTGAGGAAGACCGGGGTGAAGGCTGGCACCGCAAAGCGCCCGATGCTGTTGAGAATGCCGGCCGCCATCGCGGTCAGGGAGATGAATAGAAGATACGGGAAGGTGATCCGCAGCATGGCCGCGGCGAGGTCCTGGCGCCCGGCCTCCTGGGTGCCCAGCCCCGGAGCGAAGACCCAGATCAGCGCCGGCGCCGCCAGGACCCCGATCAGGGTGACGATGGTGACCACCGTCATCAGGGTGCCGGCGGTGTGATCCAGTAGATCGCGCAGGGCCTCGCGCCCGCGCTTCTCGCGAAACTCCGCGAACACCGGAACGAAGGCCTGGTTGAAGGCGCCCTCGGCGAACAGTCGGCGCAGAAAATTCGGGATGCGGAAGGCGACGAAGAAGGCATCTGTGGCCGGTCCGGCGCCGAAGGTGACCGCCAGCACCATGTCGCGCAGATAGCCCATGATCCGGGAGATCATGGTCATGCCACTGACGACGGCGGTGGAGCGAAACAGGCGGTTCATCGCGTGCGGGAGCAGCCTTCGGGAAAGCCCCGCAGTGTACTTGAATCATTCTCGACGAACTTCGGCATTCACCACGAAGCGCACGAGTACACGAAGAAGGACAAGGTCAAGAGCGATTGCACCACAGAGGTCGCAGAGGACGCAGCGATCACGCAGGGGTTAGGGAGGGCGTTTGGTGGTGGGTAGGATGCTGATGAGCGTAGCGAATCGCATCGATCCGTGGGACGGCCCGACCCGATGCGTTTCACTGCGCTCAACGCATCCTTGTGTCTTGCGGTTCACGGATCGCTACCATGAACCGTACCGGGCTCGGGGTAACCCGAACGCATCCTGAGGTCACGAACCTGTTTCGTAGATGGGCCCCCGAGTCCTTTTTCATCTCGAAGTTTGAACGGTATCCAATGCCCCCCGTGAGGGACGGGTGAGGCTGTACGGACAAGGCGAGAGGACGAGATGGCGCATATTGGCATTGATGTGAGCAAGAACAAGCTCGACTGCATGTGGGTCCGGGATCTGGAGGCGGGCAAGGTCAAGCCCAAAGTGTTCCCGAACCGCCGAGACCAGTACCCGGAGTT
>NZ_KB906568.1:0-91887 GCF_000381505.1 Thioalkalivibrio sp. ALM2T | reverse complement strand
GGACTGCTGCTGCACTCGGATCAGGGCTGCCAATACACCAGCGCCGCCTGGCAGCGGCTGCTGGCCCGGCACCAGATCCAGGCGAGCATGAGTCGCCGGGGCAACTGCTGGGACAATGCCGTTGTCGAGCGCTTCTTCCTGAGCCTCAAGACGGAACGCGTCTGGCAGCGCCGCTATGCAAACCACGGCGAGGCGCGGCGGGATATCGCGGACTACATCGTCCGGTTCTACAACACCGTTCGCATCCACTCGACGCTGGGCTACCTGCCTCCCAGCGTCTACGAGCAACCAACGGCAGCCACTCCACCTAACGCGGTGTCCGAAATCACTTGACCACCACAATCGGCCAGAGGGCTGGCCCCCTACAGAGGGGGGTGCTAGAGCCAGCCGCGGCGGCGGAAGAAGTAGAGCATGCCGGCGATGACGCTGAGCATGACGAGCCAGACGACGGGGTAGCCGTAGTAGGTGTAGAGCTCGGGCATGGACCAGGGGCTGTCGGGGTGGTCGAAGTTCATGCCGTAGATGCCGACGATGAAGGTGAGCGGGATGAAGATGGTGGCGATGATGGTGAGCACGCGCATCACGTCGTTGGAGCGCTGGTTGATGGCGGACATGTAGGCCTCGATCAGGGTGGCCGCCATTTCGCGGTAGGACTCCAGCAGGTCCATGATCTGGATAGTGTGGTCGTAGGCGTCGCGCAGGTACGGGAAGAGTTCCGGGGTGAAGGGTTCGTGGTCGTCGCGCATCAGGCGGGCGACCACGTCGCGCGTGGGCCAGAGCTGGCGGCGCAGGACCAGGAGCTCGCGGCGCAGGATGTGGATCTCGTTGAGGGTGTGGCGGTCGGGGTGGTCGAGGACGGTCTCCTCCAGTGTCTCCAGGCGTTCGCTGATGTGTTCCAGCAGAGGGAAGGCCTGGTCGATCACGCTGTCCATCAGGGCGTAGGCGAGGTAGGCGGCGCCAAGGCGATTGAAGTTGCGGTTGGTGCCGCGCATGCGGTCCCGGACCGGGCCGAAGGGGTCGGCCGCGCCGCTGTGGATGCTGATGACGAGGTGGGTGTCCACGAACAGGTTGACCTGGTCCAGTTCGATGCTGCCGTTGTGGTGGCGCGGCTGGCGCAGGATCGCGACCATTTGCGCGTCGAAGAAGTCCACCTTGGGGCGCTGGCCCTGGTGACGCACGTCTTCCAATGCCAGCGGGTGCAGGCCGAAGGCCTCCCCCAGCTCGTGTAGCTGGCGTGGGCTGGGTGCCCCTTGCAGGTGCAGCCAGACAAAACCGCCTTCGAGGGCCTGCACGCCTTCGCGCAGGGTGCGCTGCGGGTCGAGCTCGACGAGCTGCTCGCGCTGGTAGTGCCAGGCGGAGACGGTGGCGTCGTCGGTATGCGGGTGTTCGGTGGCGTGGGCACCGTGGCCGGGGGCGGCGCCGGGCTTGAGGTAGGTCTTTTCGAACAGGCGGGTCATCGCGATTCCTGTGCGGATTTTCTGCTCAGTATAGGGTGCTGAAAAATGCTGCGCGCGGGGGGCAACTCTGGCAGTCTGGGCGGCGACTGAACGGCCCGAAAGCGGCCGGGTCCCACGGGGTGAGGAACAAGGAGCGCGGTATGGAACTGAAGACCATGTTGGTGCCGGTGGATGGTTCCGCCAATGCCTGGCGGGCGGTGGAAGTGGCCGCGGATCTGGCGTCCAAGTATCACGCCCGGGTGGTGCTGGTTAGCGTGCTGCTGCAGGGCGAGGTGCCGCCGCATATCCGCCAGCTCTCCGACCTGCCGGACCCGGACGACCCGCCGCTGGCGATGGGTGGTGCGGCGGTGGGTGCGGCCGTGCCGCCGAAGGTGCTGCGGGATATCGCGAAAAAGCTGGTCGAGCAGGCCCATGAGTACTTCACCACCCTGAATGTGACCGACATTGAGCACCACATCGAGGACGGTTCGCCGGCCAAGGTGATCCTGCAGCAGGCGGAGTATCACGACGTGGACATGGTGGTGATGGGCTCGCGCGGGCTGGGCGGCCTGCAGGGGCTGTTGTCCGGCAGCGTGTCGCACAAGGTGCAACAGCTGGCGCGCTGCATCGTGGTGACGGTGAACTGAGCCTCTACTCGCGGGGTTCGCGATGTCGCGGTTGTCGATCGATCTGCACGAATGCTTTCGCAATGGCCGCCGGATCGATGCCGAGCTGAACGGCGTGATCGAGGCGGCCTGCGACAAGCGCATCAAGACGGTGGAGATCATCCATGGCAAGGGCAGCGGGCAGCTGAAGAAGCGTGTGCTGCGCTTTTTGCAGCAGCCGGAGGTCAAGGCGCGCTATCACCGCCTGGAGAAGGATTCGAAGAACCACGGGCGGCTGTTCGTGCACTTCAAGCATTGATCCGAGGATTCCTTTTTGTAGGAGGCCAGCCTTTGGCGGTCTGGAAGGGGCTGTCATCCTGGAAACCGCGAAGCGGTTATCCGGGATCTCGGGCGTTGGGGCGGGGTATGGCGTTGGAGATCCCGGCTCTTCGCTGCGCTGCGGCCGGGATGACGAGGTATGGCGCTACGGCCGGGATGACCTGGTGGGGGCGATGGCCGGGAAGATATGGGCTGGGGTTCTGTAGGAGCGTGCTTGCACGCGAAGCCCCTGCCAGAGTCGGACGCGGGCAGGGGCATTCGCGTGCAAGCACGCTCCTACAGGGGCCTCCACAGGGGTGATTGGTGTTTCTGGCGGCCGGGAAGGGGCTGTCATCCTGGAAACCGCGAAGCGGTTATCCGGGATCTCGGGCGTTGGGGCGGGGCGTGGCGTTGGAGATCCCGGCTCTCCGCTGCGCTACGGCCGGGATGACGGGGGTGGGGGCGATAGCCGGGATGACGAGGTATGGCGCTGCGGGCGGGATGACGGGGTGTGTGGCCGGCGCGGACGTGGGGATGGATTAGCGTCTCCCTAGTTTGCGGTCGGCGAGTTCGTAGCCGAGGTCGATCATCTCGGCGGCGCGGTGGAAGTCGAATATGCCGCAGGCGTTGACCGGGATCTCGATCAGGTGCTCCGGGTTGTAGGCGGCGATGCGAAAGCGCGCGATCGTGCCCTGCATGGCCTCGATGGAGTGGGAGACGATGTCGATCAGGCCCAGCGCGCGGGCCTCCTGTTCCCGGCTCAGGCCGGGGTCGGTCTCGCCCAGGCCCAGCTTGTCCTGCCAGTCCAGCAGCCAGCCGCCGACGCGATCCGGCAGGGCGTCGGTCAGGCGATGGTTGAGGAACCCGCTGTCGGGTTCTTCTCGGTCCGGGTCGGGCGCCTTGGTGCGCTCGGGACGGATCAGCTCTGCGCCGACGCGGCCGTTCAGGCTGACGGCCAGGGTGATGTCGGTGTCGTCGTTCAGGGTCGGGGCGATCGGGACCGGGTTCAGCAGGCCGCCGTCCACCAGCAGCCGGCCCTTGAGGCGCACCGGGGTGAACACGGTGGGGATGGCGATGGAGGCGCGGATCGCGTCGAATAGGGGGCCGCTGTTCAGCCAGACCTCGCGCTCGCGCTCGATGTCGGTGGCCACGGCGGTGAACGAGATCGGCAGGTCCTCGATGTCCATGTCACCGAGCATGTCGCGCAGCTTCTCGATCAGGCGGTCGCCGCGGATCAGCCCGGCGCCGCGGAAGGAGAAGTCCAGAAGTCGCCAGACGTCCTGGCGGCGCAGGGACTTTACCCATGCCTCGTAGGCGTCGAGTTGCCCGGCGGCGTAGATGCCCCCGACCACCGCCCCCATGGAGGCCCCGGCGATGGAGCGGATCTCGTAGTCCGAGTGTTCCTCCAGCCAGCGGATCACGCCAATCTGCGCCAGGCCGCGGGCGCCGCCGCTGCCGAGGACCAGGGAGATGGACTGGGGCTTTCGCGTCATGGTTGCCGGTGTGCCTGGGTGGAGTGTTGGGAAATCGACGGGCGTGCGCTGCGGTTTTCCGTAGCGCGCCCATCGATTCGCGGAGCGGCCGGATTCGGTTGGCTTCAAGGGTATGTTGGGGGTGTGATCGGGTTTTTCCAGCCTGAAGGCCCGGTTCCAGCGAATGGGTCTCACGGTAGGAGCGTGCTTGCACGCGAATGCCCCTGCCCGCGTCCAACTCTGGCAGGGGCTTCGCGTGCAAGCACGCTCCTACCAGGGCGGATGGTATGCGGCGATGCGTGCTATTCGGGGGAACGGCTCGGGTCAAGCAGGTGGTCGTGCAGGGCCTGGGCGGACTCGCCGGCGGGTTCTTCCACCCGCAGCTGCCACACGGCGGCGGGGTGATCCGGCGACCATTCGCTGAAGACTACGAGGCCGGCGTACGGGCCGTGCCCGCGGATCGTGCCCAGCGTCAGACGGCCGTCCGGGTCGCCGTACAAGTGCACTTCGAACTCGGGGGCGGGCGGCGGTAGCTTCCAGTAACCGTCCCGACCGGTCTCGCGGAAGGCGGCGTCGGAAGGCTCGGCGTCGTCGCCGAAGTGGCGGCGCAGCAGCGGCACCGACAGTCGGTGCGGCAGCCCCAGGACGGTCTCGATGCCCGTGCGGCCATGGTCAACGGCCCGGGCGGCGGACGCCAGCGGATCCCGCCGGCCCAGCCATTTCTTCAGTAGCTTGCGCATGCGCGGATCATCCGTGTGCCGTCCGCGGTCTGCAAGCGCCGGCCTTCATGTGCTGGCTTGGAGACCGGCGGTCGGCGGCGTTACCGTGCGGGTAGGTAATGCAAAGGAGTACGTCATGGGTTTTGCACTGTCCGAGAT
Organism: Thioalkalivibrio sp. ALM2T; assembly: GCF_000381505.1. Taxonomy (NCBI): domain Bacteria; kingdom Pseudomonadati; phylum Pseudomonadota; class Gammaproteobacteria; order Chromatiales; family Ectothiorhodospiraceae; genus Thioalkalivibrio; species Thioalkalivibrio sp. ALM2T. The sequence continues at coordinate 87,178 of NZ_KB906568.1, read as the reverse complement.
GCAACTGTCGAGTTCCGCCTTTGGCCCTGGCCAGCCGATCCCCAAACGCCACAGCGGCGAGGGTGAGGACACCTCCCCGGCATTGCGGTGGCGGGACGTGCCGCAGGGCGCCCGGTCCCTGGCGGTGATCTGCCATGACCCGGATGCGCCGTTGATCCAGCCGGGCACCTACGGCTTCGTGCACTGGGTGCTGTACAACCTGCCGCCGGATCTGGATGGCCTGTCCGAGGCAACCGATCTGGGCGCGACCGGCCAGACGGACTTCGGCCGCACCGGCTACGGCGGGCCGATGCCGCCCGAGGGGCATGGAAAGCACCACTACTTCTTCTGGTTGCTGGCGCTGGACGCCGACCTGCAGCTACCGCCCGGCCTGACCTTGTGGCAGTTCCTGGAGCACGCCGAGCCCCACGTGATCGGCATGAACCGCCTGGTGGGTACCTACCAGCGCGACTGACGTCTTGGGGCATGGGGCATTTCCTGTAGGAGCCGCCTTGGCGGCGAAGCCCCTGCCAGAGCCGGACGCGGGCGGGGGCTTCGCGTGCAAGCACGCTCCCACAGGGGTGCTTCCACAGGCGGGGGCCAAGGCTTGCGGCGCTCTGGAAGACGGAGTCATCCCGGAAACCGCGAAGCGATTATCCGGGATCTCGGGCGTTTGGGGGTTGGCCTGGCGTTGGAGATCCCGGCTCTTCGCTGCGCTACGGCCGGGATGACGGGGGTAGGGGCGCTGGCCGGGATGACGGGGTGTGGCGTTGCGGGCGGGATGACGGGGGGCGATTGGTGCGGGCAGGGGCTTCGCGTGCACGCACGCTCCTACAGGGCCCCGATCCCGCTTCGGGCCGTTCGGTCTTGACCGGGTTGTGCGGTGGGAGCACGATATGTACCACTTTATGTACGTTTCGGGTGACTGGCGATGACGACGCTAACGGCTACCGAGGCCCGCAAGGGTCTGTTCGACCTGATCAAGGGCGTGAACGAACAGCACGCGATCTACCATATCCGGCATCGCAACGGCGACGCGGTGCTGATGTCGGAAGACGAGTACGCCAGCCTGATCGAGACGCTGGAGCTGCTCTCCGAGCCCGGCTTCCGGCAGGAATTCGAGCGGGGCCGCCGCGAGGCGGATGAGGGCGATACGCTGGGCTTCGAGGAGGTGTTCGGGGAGAAGCAGTGACCTGGACGATCCGGTTCACCCGTCAAGCGGAGAAAGATCTACGGCGCCTGACGCCGAAGATGCGCGACAAGGTGAAGCAGATCCTGCGCAACCGGGTGGCGGTCGACCCGCACTGTGGCAAGGCGCTGGTCGGCGATCTGCGCGGGTACTACTCCCTGCGGATCAGCTACAAGGACCGTCTGCTGTACACGATTCGGGACGAGCAGTTGCTGGTGATCGTGATCCGGGCGCGTACGCATTACGGCGAATAGCCCTGTAGGAATTTCTTGTGGGAGCCGGCTTGCCGGCGAGGCCCCTGCCAGAGTCGGACGCGGGCGGGGGCTTCGCGTGCAAGCACGCTCCCACAGGGGTGCTTCCACAGGCGGGGGCCAAGGCTTGCGGCGCTCTGGAAGACGGAGTCATCCCGGAAACCGCGAAGCGATTATCCGGGATCTCGGGCGTTTGGGGGTTGGGCTGGTGTTGGAGATCCCGGCTCTTCGCTTCGCTACGGCCGGGATGACGAGGTATGGCGCGGCGGCCGGGATGACGGGGGTGCGGTTGGTGCGGGCAGGGGGTGGCGGTGCTGATGGCGCCATCCAGTCACAAAAAAAGGCCCGGGCCGAGCGAACTCGGTCCGGGCCTTTTGCGTTCCCGGGCGGGTGCCCGGGGCGGCAGGGTCGCTTACTTAGTAGCGGTAGCCGAAGGCCTTTTCGAACTTGTCGGCGAACTCTTCGGCGGTGAAGTGGTGGTTCTGGGTGCCGGAGTGCGCGATCTTGATCGAGCCGATCAGAGAGGCGATGCGGCCGGTGGTATCCCAGTCATAGCCCTTTTCCAGGCCGAACAGGATGCCGGCGCGGTAGGAGTCGCCACAGCCGGTCGGGTCCTTGATCGCGGCCGGTTCGACCGACGGGATGGTGATCTTCTTGCCGCCGGTGTAGATGTCGGAGCCCTCGCCACCGCGGGTGACGATCATGGCGTCGACCATCTCGGCCAGCTGTTCCAGGCTCAGGCCGGTGCGGTCGGCGGTCAGCTGCGCTTCGTAGTCGTTGAACGCGGCGTAGGTGGCGTTTTCCATGAAGCGCTTCAGGTCGTCGCCGTCGAACATCGGCAGGCCCTGGCCCGGGTCGAACATGAACGGGATGCCGGCATCGGCGAACTGCTGGGCGTGCTCGATCATGCCGTCACGGCCGTCCGGGGAGACGATGCCGACCTTGATGCCGTCGGCGTCGGTGACCTTCTGCTGGTGCGAGAAGCCCATCGCGCCCGGGTGGAAGGCGGTGATCTGGTTGTCGTCCTGGTCGGTGGTGATGAAGGCCTGACCGGTGTAGGTGTCCTTCAGCTCCTTGACGAACTTGCGCGAGATGGCGTGCTTGTCCATCCAGTCGGCGTACGGGGTGAAGTCGCCGCCCACGGTGGCCATGATCGTCGGGTCCGCGCCCAGCAGCTTCATGTTGTAGGCGATGTTGCCGGCGCAGCCGCCGAACTCGCGGCGCATGTCCGGGACCAGGAAGGACACATTCAGCATGTGCACCTTGTCCGGGAGGATGTGGTTCTTGAAGCGATCGGGGAACACCATGATGGTGTCGTAGGCCATGGACCCACAGATCAGTGCGGACATTGTTGCTCCTTAGCGTTGGCTGAAATCGTTGTCGTGCGCGCCTTTGAAGGCGGCACAGGACGTCCCGTGGCGCGCGCTGGAAGCCATGATTGCGCGCCGATGGCGGGTCGTGCGATGTGCATAGGGTAAGTATTTGGGCGCAAAACAACAAATCGGGGGGCGATGGAAGCAGGGGGCGCGCTGGTATTTCACCCCCTGACATCCGGGCCGAAGCGAAGCGCAGAGCCGGGATCTGCGACGTCAGCGGCGCCACCGTGGGAGATCCCGGATCACCGCTGCGCGGTGTCCGGGATGACGGGGATGGGGCGCACCACACGACGGAGATTCCGGCTCTGCGCTTCGCTTCGGCCGGGATGTCAGGAGGTTGGGGCGGGGTGTCCGGAACCGCCCCGAAGGGCGAGCGCAGCGAGTAACCTCCTGACGCTGACAGCGAAGGTGGATCTTGGAGGCACTGCCCGCTTTCGGAGGTTGCTTCGTCGCTGCGCGCCTCGCGATGACGGTGATTGTTGCCCCGTCATCGCGAGGCGCCGAAGGCGAGGTGGCGATCTCCGGATGGAACCCCGATGTTTGCCCGGTTGGCGTCGGGACGGCCCCGAAGGTCGCGGCGGCGCCGCAGGCCCCGCAATCACGCTGCGTGCGGCGCCGTTGTGCCGGGGGCTTTGTGGCAGCATGGGGTTATTCCCGCGAGCGAGGGCGTGACTGATGAATCCGCGTGTACTGATCCCGATCCTGATCATCCTGCTGTTGTTGCTGAGCCTGTGGTCCATGAGCCTGGACGGCGACGGGGGCATCCTGCCCGGCGCACCCGATACGGGTGCGGCACCGGCGGCCGAGCGCCTGGCCGATGGATCAGGATCGATGGCGCCCCGGGCGGCATGAATACAGCCGCTGCGGCCGCCCCGCACGCCAGGCGCGAGGTGATCTTCCGTGCGGCCGGGGTGACCAAGGTCTACCGCATGGGCGAGGTGACGATCCACGCCCTGCGCGGGGTGGACCTGGAGCTCTACACCGGCGAGCTGGTGGTGATGCTGGGGGCCTCGGGCTCCGGCAAGTCGACGCTGCTGAACATCATGGGCGGGCTGGATACCGCGTCCGAGGGCGAGGTGCGCTACCGCGACCAGGATCTGGCGCAGGCCTCCGAGCGCACGCTGACGGCCTTTCGCCGTGACCATGTCGGCTTCGTGTTCCAGTTCTACAACCTGATCGCCAGCCTGACCGCGCGCGAGAACGTGGCCATTGTCACCGAGATCTCGCGCGACCCGATGCCACCGGAGGAGGCGCTGGCGCTGGTCGGGCTGGAGGACCGCATGGACCACTTCCCCTCGCAGCTCTCCGGCGGCGAGCAGCAGCGTGTCGCCATCGCCCGCGCGATCGCCAAGCAGCCGGCGGTGCTGCTGTGCGACGAGCCGACCGGTGCGCTGGACTCGAAGACCGGGATCCGCGTGCTGGAGGTGCTGCAGCACATCAACGAGCGCCTGGATACGACGGTGGCGATCATCACCCACAACGCGGTGATCGGCGAGATGGCCGATCGCGTGATCCACCTGAGCGACGGCCGCGTGAGCGAGATCCACGAGAATGCCAGCCGGCAGTCTCCTTCCGCGCTGCACTGGTAGCGGCGCCGGCCCCGTCTCGTGCGCGCCCTGAACCGCAAGATCCTGCGCGATCTCGGCCACCTGAAGGGGCAGGCGGCGGCCATCGCGCTGGTGATCGCCAGCGGGGTGATGACGCTGGTGATCGCGGTGACCAGCCTCGACGCCCTGACCATCACCAAGGAGCGCTTCTACTCCGAATACCAGTTCGCCGACGTGTTCGCGGAGATCACGCGCGCGCCGGAGAGCGCGGTGGAGCGCTTCCGCGATGCGCCGGGCATCAACCAGATCGAGACCCGCGTGCAGGCCCCGGTGCGCCTGGAGGTGGCCGGCTTCGACGACCCGATCCGGGGCACCATGCTCTCGCTGCCCGACGGGGGCGAGCCGCTGCTGAACCGGCTCTACCTGCGCGAGGGCCGGCTGCCCGAGCCCGGGCGCGAGCGCGAGGTGGTGGTCAGCGAGGCCTTCGCCGAGGCGCACGGGCTGGGCGCCGGGGATGCCCTGCGCGCGATCATCGACGGGCGCCTGACCGATCTGCAGATCAGCGGCATCGCGCTGTCGCCGGAGTTCGTCTACCAGATCAGTCCCACCGACCTGCTGCCGGACTACGAGCGCTACGGCATCCTGTGGATGAACCGCCGCGCGCTGGCCGCCGCCTACGGCATGGAGGGGGCGTTCAACTCCGTCACCGTGAGTCTGCAAGCGGGCGCCGACCCGGAGCCCGTGATCGAGGCCATGGACCGCGCGCTGGCCCGCTACGGCGGCCTGGGTGCCTACGGGCGCGAGGACCAGTTCTCGCACCGCTTCCTGTCCGAGGAGCTGACCCAGCTGCGCGCCCAGGCGGCGATCCTGCCGACCATCTTCCTCGCGGTGGCGGCCTTCCTGCTGAACGTCGTGGTCGGGCGCATCATCCGCTCGCAGCGTGAGCCGATCGCGGTGCTCAAGGCCTTTGGCTACGGCAATGGTGCGATTGCCGTGCACTACGGCCTGCTGACCGGCGGCATTGTGCTGGTGGGCTGTGCGCTGGGGCTCGTGTTCGGGGCCTGGGCCGCACAGGGCCTGGCCGGGATCTACGCGGAGTACTTCCGCTTCCCGGAGATGAGCTTCCGCCTGCAGCCCTGGGTGATGGTGCTGGCGGTGGCCGTGGCGATGGGCGCGGCGATGCTCGGCACCTTCCGCGCGGTCTGGCAGGCGGTGCGCATGGCGCCGGCCGAGGCCATGCGCCCGCCGGCACCGGAGCATTTTCGCCGCGGCTGGCTGGAACGCACGGCGGCGTGGCGTGGGCTGGATCAGCCGACCCGCATCATCCTGCGCAACCTCGCGCGCCACCGGCTCAAGTCCGTCCTGTCGGTGATCGGGATCGGCCTGTCCGGCGGGCTGCTGCTGATGGGCGCCTACCAGCTGAACGCGGTGGACCAGATGCTGGACACCCAGTACGGGCAGGTGCTGCAGATGGACATCGACCTGCAGTTCACCGACCCGGTGCCGGCGCGGGTGGCCGGGGAGTTGCGCCATGAGCCGGGCGTGCTGGCGGTGGAGACCTTCCGCGCGGTGCCGGTGCGCCTGGTCGGCGTGAACCGCGAGGAGCGCGTGCGTCTGCTGGGTCTGGACGCGGAGCCGCGCCTGCGTCAGTTGCCGATGGCCGGCGGGCGCGGCCGGCTGCCGCAGGAGGGCATCCTGCTGACTGACTACCTGGCGGAACAGCTGGGGCTGCGCGTCGGCGATCCAGTGGAGCTGGAGATCCTGGAGGGGCGCCGGCGCACGGTCTCGGTCCCGCTGGCCGGGGTGGTGGAGGAGCCGATCGGCGTCGGCGCCTACATGTACCGCCCGGCGCTGAATCGCCTGATTGGCGAGGGGCCGGCCGTCTCCGGGGCCTGGCTGCTGACCGACCGCGCGCAGGAGGACGCGCTGTTCGCGCGGCTGTCGGATCGCCCGCGCGTGGCCAGCGTCGGTCTGATCGCGGAAGCCGAGCGCAACATCCGCGAATACATCGGCGAGACCCTCATCGTGTTTGCGCTGGTGTTCGTCGCGCTGGCTGTGTCCATCGCCTTCGCCGTGACCTACAACAACGCGCGCATCACCTATGCCGAACGCGCCCGCGACCTGGCCACGCTGGAGGTGCTCGGCTACTCGCGCGGCCAGGTCAGCTGGATCCTGCTGGGCGAGATCGCCGTGTTGACGCTGGCGGCGATCCCGGTCGCCTGGATCACCGGCACCGGTTTCGCCTGGTTGCTGAACCAGGCCTTCGCGATGGATCTGATGCGCGTGCCGCTGGTGATCACGCCGCAGGCCTACGGTTTCGCCGCGCTGGGCATCCTGGTGGCGGCCAGCCTGACCGCCTTCCTCGCCTGGCGCCGCCTGCAGAGCCTCGACCGCGTACAAGCCCTGAAGGCCGCGGAGTAATGGCCACCGCACCACCCAATCACCACGTAGGATGTGATGAGCGAAGCGAATCGCATCGTTTGGAAGCCCCGGCGACCCACCGATGCAAGATGGCGGCGAAACCGTATATGCCGGCCATTTGCGCGGCTTTCCGGCGCCGTCTTGATGCGATTCGCTTCGCTTATCGCATCCTAGGTATGTGGGTTGTATTGCTCGGAGATGACCCCGGGCGCGGGGCAGGAGCCGATGGGGTGTAGCCAACGCTGCAATCGCCGAGAGGGCTCGGATCCTACGAGATTGGGGCCTCCTGGCTGAAGGGGTGTTCGCGGGTCGGGGTGTTTGGGGCGGCGCAATGACCCCGGGCTCAGGGCAGCGACGTAGGATGTGATGAGCGGAGCGAATCGCATCATCTGGAAGCCACGGGAATCCACCGATGCAGGAATGTGGCGAAACCGTGGATGCCGGCCATTCGCGTGGCTTTCCGGCGCCGTCTTGATGCGATTCGCTTCGCTCGTCGCATCCTACGTGTGGGGGGCGTATTGCTCGGGGGTGGCCCCGGGCGCGTCGAGGCAGGATTTGCGAGACTGATGGCATGTTGATGAAAAAGCGGATCACGATCGGGCTGGTGGTGCTGGCGGGGGTGGCCGCACTGGTGTGGGCGCTGCGGCCGCAGCCGGTGCCGGTGTCGCTGAGCGAGGTACAGTCCGGGGCGTTCGAGGAGACGGTGCGCGAGGAGGGCCGCACGCGGCTGCGCGAGACTTACACGGTGTCGGCGCCGATTGCGGGCTATCTGCATCGGGTGGCGCTGGAGGAGGGCGACGCGGTGGCGCTGGGCGATACGTTGTTCCGCCTGGAGCCGTTGCCGACGCCGGCGCTGGATGCGCGCTCGCGTGAGCAGGCACGCGAGAACCTGGCCGCCGCGCGTTCGCGGCTGCAAAGCGCGGAGGCGAACCTGGAGAACCTGCGGGCCGAGGCGCGGTTTGCCGACTCCGAGTATCGCCGGCATCAGGAGTTGTTCGACCGCGGGGCGGTGTCCGCGACCGAGATGGAGCGCATGGAGACGATGCGCGACCGGGCGCGCTCGGCGGTGCGCGCGGGCGAGTCCGCCGTGGAGGTCGCGCGCAGCGAGATCGAGAGTGCCCGGGTGGTGCTGGATATCGCCAGCGGCCAGATGCCGGAATCCGAGGCGGATACCCTGTCCGTGCGCTCGCCTGCCGAGGGCGTGGTGCTGGAGCGCTACCGCTGCTGCGAGGGCACCATCGGCGCCGGCGAGCCGGTGCTGGTGGTTGGCGATCTGGACGACCTGGAGGTACAGGTGGACCTGCTGTCGATGGATGCGGTGCGCGTGGTACCAGGGATGCGCGTGCGCCTGACGGACTGGGGTCGTGACGCGAAGCTGGACGCCACGGTGCGCCGGGTGCAGCCATTCGGCTTCACCAAGATCTCCGCGCTGGGCGTGGACGAACAGCGCGTGCCGGTGATCCTCGATCTGGATGCGGTGGAGGCGCGCCTGGCGGGGCTGGCTGTTGGCTATCGCGTGGAGGCCGAGTTCCTGCTGTGGGAGGGCGACGACGTGCTGCAGGTGCCGACCAGTGCGTTGTTCCGCGACCGTGGCGAGTGGTCGGTGTTCGTGGTCGAGGACGGGCGCGCCGAGCCGCGCCGGGTCGAGGTGGGGCGCCGTTCCGGGTTCACGACCCAAATCCTGGAAGGGTTGGCGGAGGGCGAGCGGGTCGTCACCCGACCGGGCGACCGCGTGCAGGCCGGTACCCGCGTCGTCGAAAACTGACGCGACATGACGGAGAGCCCGAATGCGGCCCCGGAGTACCGGGCGCTGGACGATTTGCTGAACCCGCTGGATGACGCGCTGAACGTCTACGGTGCCGCCGTGCTGGTAGCCGAGCCGGGGGCGGGCAAGACCACGCGGGTGCCGCTGCACCTGGCGGGTTCCATATCCGGGGGGCGGATCATCGTGCTTCAGCCGCGCCGCCTGGCCGCGCGCATGGCGGCCACGTTCATGGCCGCGCAGCGCGGCGAGCCGGTCGGGCAGACAGTTGGCTACCGCGTGCGTGACGAGCAGAAGGTCTCGGCGCAAACCCGCGTCGAGCTGGTCACCGATGGCCTGTTCCTGCGCCGCATCCAGGCCGACCCGCTGCTGGAGGACGTCGTCGCGGTCGTGTTCGACGAATTCCACCTGCGCCGGCCCGAGGCCGAACTGGCGCTGGCCTTCGCGCTGCAGGTGCGCCGGTTGCTGCGCCCCGAGCTGCGGATCGTGGTGATGTCCGCCACCCTCGACGACGAGGCCGTGGCGCGACTGCTTGCGGGGCCGGAGGCGGACCCCGCGCCCGTGCTGCGGGCTCGCGGGCGCCAGTTCCCTGTAGAGGTACGCTACGCGCCGCCGAAGAAGGACGCCCCGCTGGCCGACGCCGTGGCGCAGGCGGTGCGCGAGGCACTGGAGGCCGAGCCGGGTTCGGCCCTGGTCTTTCTGCCTGGGGAGCGCGAGATCCGCGAGGTGGCTGCGCGCCTGGGGGAGACCGTGGAGACGCCGTCCGGCCCCGCGCGGGTGACGCCGTTGTTCGGGCGGCTGTCGGCGGAGGAGCAGAACCGCGCGGTGCGCCCGGCACCGCAGGGCGAGCGCAAGGTGGTGCTGGCCACCGATATTGCCGAGACCAGCCTGACCATTGAGGGCGTGCGCGTGGTGGTCGACGCGGGGCTGTCCCGCGAGCCGCGTTTTGATGCCGCGACCGGGCTGTCGCGACTGGTGACGGTCCCCGCCTCGAAGGCCGCGGCGGAACAGCGCGCCGGCCGTGCCGGGCGGACCGAACCCGGCGTCGCGATCCGGCTGTGGGCCCGTGCCGAGGAGGTACAGCGCCCGGACTACGCGACACCCGGACTGCAACAGGTCGACCTGCTGCCGCTGGCCCTGGAGCTGGCCGGCTGGGGCGAGGCGGTGGCCGAACTCGACTGGCTGGAGCCGCCGCCGGCGCACGGCATGGCCGCCGCGCAGGCAATCCTTGCGGAGCTGGGCGCGCTGGATGCCGAAGGGCGGATCACCGATCACGGCCGTGCCCTGCTGCGGCTGCCGACGCATCCGCGCCTGGCGCACATGCTGCTGCGGGCGCGCGAGCGGGGGCTCTCGCGTCTGGCCTGCGAGCTGGCGGTGGTGGTCGAGGAGCCGGGGATGGCCGGGCCGGGCGCCCCGCTGGAACTGGGGGAGCGCCTGGTGCAGGCACGGCGTGCGGGCGGCCGTGCCTGGAAGGCCGGGCTGCGGCGGCTGGAGCAGGCCCTGGGGCGGCTGGACGACAGCGCCGGCGCAGCAGAATCCGTACTGGACGAGGCTGTGGCGCTGGGGGTGCTGGCCGCGCTGGCCTGGCCCGAACGCATCGCCCGGCCACGTGGCGGGCAGGCCGGGCGTTTCGTGATGGGCAATGGCCGCGGGGCATTGCTGCCGGAGCGCGAGCGCCTGGCGCATGCCGAGTACCTGGTGGCGGTGGACTGCACCGACGCCGAACGCGAGGCGCGTATCCGCTGTGCGGTGGCGCTGGACCTGGCCGCGCTGGAGCGCGAGGCGCCGGAGCTTTTTCACCGCGAGACGCGTTGCGACTGGGTGGAGGATGGGGCGCGGCTGGAAAACGCGCGCATCCGCCGCATTGGCACGCTGGTGGTCGAGCGGCAGATGGTCGCGCTGGATGAGCCCGCGTCCACGATCCCGCGCTGGTGCGAGCGGCTGCGCCGCGAAGGGCTTGCGCTGCTGCCGTGGGACGACGCGGCGACCCAGCTGCGCGCGCGGATTCAGCTGCTGCATCAGGCGATGCCGGAGGCGGGCTTTTCCGACATGGGTGACGCCGCGTTACTGGCCGGTCTCGAGGACTGGCTGGGGCCGTACCTGGCCGGGATGACGCGGCTGCGCGATCTGGACCGGCTGGACCTGGCGGCGATCCTGCGCGCGCGGCTGGACTGGGGGCATCAACAGCAACTGGAGCGCGAGGCGCCGGCCCGTATCGCGGTGCCTTCCGGTTCCGCCCACCGGGTGGACTACACGCAGGACCCGCCAGTGCTGGCGGTGAAGCTGCAGGAGTTGTTCGGCCTGGCGGAAACGCCCGCTGTGGCCGGAGGTCGCGTGGCGCTGGTGCTGCACCTGCTGTCGCCGGCGCGGCGCCCGGTGCAGGTCACTCAGGATCTAAAGAGTTTCTGGGAGAACGGCTACCCGGAGGTGCGGCGCGAATTGAAGGGCCGTTACCCCAAGCACCCGTGGCCGGAGGATCCGTGGAATGCGCCGGCCACACGGCATGCGAAGCGGCGTGGGTAGGTAGTTCAGGTTTGGCGGGGGTTCGTCTGCAAGCAGGCTCGCACAGGGGGCAGGACAACACGGGGCGCCGGGCGTTCTTCCCTGTGCCGCCATCCCGCAAACCGCGGAGCGGTTATCCGGGGTCTCGGGCATCGGGGTGGTCATGGCCGCGGAGATCCCGGCTCTTCGCTGCGCTGCGGCCGGGATGACGCCGGGGTGATGGGCGCCAGGCAGCACTTGGGGCGCGGGGTGGTGTGGACGATGCGGCGGCGGGCGTTCTCCGGTAGTGTCGCGTTCAGCTCTGTTGCGAGTCCCGTGCGAGGAAGCGAACCCCGATGCTGAAGTTTCTGACCGTGATCCTGATCCTGCTGTTCGTCTGGTGGCGAGTGTCGCGCTGGATGGATGTGCGCCGCCGCCGTGCGCGGGGGGAGGATGTGTCCTATCAGGTGGACGTGAAGGGGTTTCGCCCGATCACGGTGCTCAGTGTCATCTTCCTGCTGCTGTACGGCGGCTACGTGATCTGGTTTGCCCTGAACGAGTGGTTCGAGCTGTTGTAGACCGGAGTTTGACTACTCGATCCCGAGTTTCTTCAGGCGATAGCGCAACTGGCGAAAGCTGAGGCCGAGCAGGCGTGCGGCGGCCGTGCGGTTGCCGCCGGTCTGCTGCAGGGCGGTAGCGATGGCCTGGCGTTCCTGCGCGGCGAGCTGGTCGTCCAGGGCGCTCTCCGCGCCGTCGAGGCCGTTCTCGGGTTCGCCGTACTCCGCGCCCGGGGTGGGTTCGGTGCCCAGACCGTTCGCCGGCAGGTCGATGTTGCCGGCGCGGATCAGCGGCCCGTCGCACAGCGTGGCGGCGCGTTCCAGGATGTTCTCCAGCTCGCGGACGTTGCCGGGGAAGCCGTGCCCCTGCAGGGCCGCGAGGGCGTCGGCTGCCAGCTCCAGGTCGCCGGTCTGCCACTGCTCGCCGATGCGTTGCAGGATGCGCGTGGCCAGGCGTTCGATGTCGCCGCGGCGCTCGCGCAACGGCGGCACCTTCAGCTCGATCACGTTCAGGCGGTAGTAGAGATCCTGGCGAAAGCGGCCCTCGCGCACGGCCTTTTCCAGGTCGTGGTGGGTGGCGCTGAGGATGCGTACGTCGACCGGGATCTCGCGGGTGCCACCGACCGGTTTGATGGCGCGTTCCTGGATGGCGCGCAGGAGCTTCACCTGCATCGGCAGCGGCAGGTCGGCGACCTCGTCGAGGAACAGCGTGCCACCGTCGGCGGACTGGAACAGACCGGTATGGTCCTGGGTGGCGCCGGTGAACGCGCCCTTGCGGTGGCCGAAGAATTCGCTCTCCATCAGCTCGCCGGGGATGGCGCCGCAGTTGACCGGCACGAATGGACGTTCGGCGCGCGGGCCGAGGCGGTGGATCTCGCGCGCGACCAGCTCCTTGCCGGATCCGGACTCTCCGGAGATGAACACCGGGGCCTGGCTGCGCGCCAGCTTGTGGATGGTGGCGCGCAGACGCTGCATGGGCTCGGACTGGCCCAGCAGGGGGCTGTCATCGGGGGTGGCCGGGGTGGCGTCGTCGCCGGGCTCTACCGCGATCGAGGCCGCCGGCTCCAGGCGCAGGGCCGCGTCGATCAGTTCGCGCAGCTGTTTCAGGTCCACCGGCTTGCTGACGAAGTCGAAGGCGCCCAGCTTCAGTGCCAGGACGGCGGTATCCACGCTGCCGTGGGCGGTGATGACGGCCACGGGGAGCTCCGGGCGTTCGCTCTGGATGTGGCGGACGAGGTCCAGCCCGTCGCCGTCCGGCAGGCGCATGTCGGTCAGGCACAGGTCAAAGTCGTGCTCGGCGATCAGGGCGCGGGCCGGCTCGAGGCGGGTGGCCGTGGTGGCCTCAAGGCCCATGCGGGCCAGGGTAATCTCGAGTAGTTCGCAGATGTCGGGCTCGTCGTCCACGACCAGCACGTGGCGGATACTCATGCGCCTTGTTCCTTTGGCGAATCGGTTTCCAGGGGGGCGAACAGGATCCGGAAGCAGCCGCCGATGGGTGTGTGGACGTATTCCAGCGACGCCCCGTTGTTTTCGCACAGCATGCGCGAGATGTACAGGCCAAGGCCGGTGCCCCCGGCACGCCCGGAGACGAACGGTTCGAACAGGTCCTTTTCCTGTTCGGCAGAGATGCCCGGCCCGGCGTCGATCACGTCCAGACTGACCACCCGCGCGACCTGGCCGGCGCCGCCGCGCAGCACGATGGGCGGGCTGTCGGGCTGATCGTGGCCGCCATGGATGCGCGCATTGCTGCACAGGTTCCACAGGATCTGGTTGAGCTGGGAGGGGTCGAACTGGATCTCGGAATCCGCCGGCTCGATGCGCGCATGCAGGGTCTCTCGCGGCAATTGCAGCGCACCGCAGAACTCCTCGGCGAAGCGATCCAGGGTCTCCTGAAGATTCAGCCGCTCGCGTCCTCCGGCGTCCCTGCGTGACAGGCTGAGGACGTTGGAGATCAGTTCGTTCACGCGCTTGCTCTGGTTGTTGATGATGTCGAGCAGGCGCTGGTCGTGAGGCTTGAGATCCGGTGATTCGCCGAGCAGCTGTGCGCTGTGGCTGATGGCTCCCAGGGGGTTGCGGATCTCGTGGGCAATGCTGGCGGTCAGGCGGCCGAGGGCCTGCAGCTTGCCGGCCTGGGCCTGACGCTGGAGCTCGGCGGCGTCCTCCAGGATCAGCAGACTGCCCTGGTCGCCGCGGTTACCCAGCGGGGCCAGACGGATCCGCAGGGCCGGCTGGTCGCGGTCGCCCGGCAGCTGCTGGCTGGTCGTGGGCATGCCGTTGCGCTGCCAGTCGCGGATCACGCGTGCCACCGAGGGCGACAGGGACGACAGGTGGCGTCCCGGCCGCGGGGGGAGCAGACGGCGCGCGGCCTCGTTGATGGAGCGGATGTACCCGTCCGGGTCGACCGCGATGACACCGGCGCTCATGCGCGCGATGATCTGGGCGTTCAGTTCGGCCAGGTTGGCCAGGTCCACCTCCTGGCGTTCCACCTGGGCGCGGGTCTCGCCGGCCCGGCGGGCGAACTGGCGGGCCAGCAGGCCGGCCGCAAACAGGGTGGCACCCAGCAGCCCCGCCTGGGTGATGGCGGTATCGGCGGGGTGCAGGAATAGCGCGCTCACGCCCTCGGCCAGCAACAGGGCCAGGGTGGCGATCGCGGCCAGGGTCAGGGCGAAGCGTGCGCTGGAGAGCAGCACGGCCGCCACCAGGGCCGGGACCAGCAGCAGGCCAATGCCGGTGCCAACCCCTCCGGAGACGATCAGCAACGCGATCAGGCCGATGCCGTCGCCGGCGCCGCCGATCAACGCGATACGGGTGAGGCTGGTGGTGTCCGGGTTGTGGGTGCAGCGCCAGGCGAAGGCGGCGGCGACGAGTGCAAAGGCGAGATAGGCGGTGGCGATGACCGCGTAGAACTGGGGGGTGACGAGATGCAGCCCCAGCGGGGTATCCGGGAACAGCCCGAGCAGTAGCAGGACCGCCGCGACAAAGACCCGGTAGAGCGCGAAAAGCCAGGCGGAACGCCGGGTGTCGGCGTCGATCGGCGTGTTCCCCCCGGACTGGTTATCCATGGGCGAGGATCAGTCGTCTTCGGTGCGGGAATCGGCGTCGGAGCGGTTGCGGTCGACCTCGGCGTGCTGCGGCGAGCAGTAGAGGCGGTCGCCGTCGCGGTAGGCCTCGGCCTCCGGCACGTGCACACCGCAGAAGGCGCAGCGGATCACCGCGCCGCCCTCTTTCAGACGTTCGGGCCGTTCATCCTGGTGGACCTGCTTGCGGTTGCTGGTGGAGCGCACGAGGGTGCGCACCGCAAGGAACACGGCGACGATGGCGACGATCAGTAGCAGCAGGCGCATGGCGTGATTCTAGGGAAACACTGATTAATGTGCACGCTCGCGCTCGACTCGCTTTTGCGTGCGAACAAGGCGCGGTGACTGCCGTGCAGTCATTCTGCACAAGGGAGCCGCAACGCCGCGCGCGCGCCCGTTTTCGACAACAACGGGCGACCGAGCCCCGTCTTTCAATAGCTTGTGGGGTTGGCACCCCAGGTTCCCCGATCCCGCCCGCGTTACGGCCCTTGCCGGTAGAACCACTACCGGCTGCGCACCGCGCCTTGTCTCGGAAAACCTGGGGTGCCAACGCGAGGGTACGCATTAATCAGCGTTTCCCTAGCAGGATGACGATCGCGGACCACCGGCTGGGGCGGCCCGTGATCAGCCTCTCCCTAACCGGTGTTGCGCATGCCCGCGGCGATCGCGTTGATCGAGCGCAGCAGGGGCGACAGCCACGGGTTTTCGTCGGCGTCGTCGTCGGCCTCGGCGTCGAACTGGCGGGACTCGCGCAGCAGGTGGATCTGGATGCTGTTGAGCGGGTCCAGGTACGGGTTGCGGCGTTGCAGCGAACGCGCCAGCAGGGGCGTCTCGTCCATCAGTCGGTCCAGTTGTGCCACGCGCAGCACTTCGGTGACGGTGCGGCTGTGTTCCTCGCGCACCAGGACGTAGATGCGCTCGGCCAGTTCCGGGTCGCTGCACAGGCGGGCGTACTCCGCGGCGGTGCGCATGTCGGCCTTGGTCAGGGCCATCTGGCAGTTGGACAGTAACGAGCGGAAGAACGGCCACTCCTGGTACATGCGCTGCAACTGGGCCAGGCGTTCGGGGTCGTCGCCGCGCCACTGTTCCAGCGCGGTGCCGATGCCGTACCAGGCGGGCAGGGTGTGGCGCGCCTGGGCCCAGCCGAAGACCCAGGGGATCGCGCGGATCGAGCTCTTGGAGCGGTCGGTCTTGCGCCGGTGCGACGGCCGCGAGCCGATATTCAGGAAGCCGATCTCCTGTACCGGGGTGATCTCGTAGAAGTAATCGAGCACACGTTCGGTGCGGTCGATCAGCTCGCGGTAGGCATCCTCGCCAGCCTGCGCGAGCTCGTGCATGGTGGCGCGGTAGTCGTCGCGGTCCTTGCGCGGCGGCCGGATCAGGCTGCGCGAGGCCAGCATGACGCCGGTCGCACCCATGCCCAGCTCGTATACCGCGGTCTCCACGTTGGAGTACTTGTACGACAGTACCTCGCCCTGTTCGGTGAACTTGATCCGACCCTGCACGGTGGCCGGGGGCTGGGCGAGGATGGACTCGTGGGTCGGGCCGCCGCCGCGCCCGACGGTGCCGCCGCGGCCGTGGAACAGCTGGCAGCGCACGCCGAAGCGATCGGTAATGCCGACGATCTTCTTCTGTGCCTCGTAGAGGTTCCAGCTGGAGGCGAGGATGCCGCCGTCCTTGCAGGAATCGGAGTAGCCGAGCATGACGTCCTGGATGTTCCCGGAGGCGGCCAGCAGTCGTGCATACACCGGGTTGGACAGCAGGCCCTCGAGGACGTCCTCGACATGCAGCAGGTCCTCGATGGTCTCGAACAGCGGCGAGATGCGCAGATGGCAGAACGGGTTGCCTTCTTCGTCGTTGCCCGCGAGACCCGCCAGGCGGCCCAGCAGCAGGACCTCCAGCACATGCGAGGCGGCGTGGGTCATGGAGATCACGTAGGTGCCGATGCCGTCCGGACCAACCTCGCGGCGCATGCTCTGGATCACCTCGAACACGCGCAGGGTCTCGCGGGTGCTCTCGCCGAGGGCCTTGCGGTCCACCTCGGGCAGGTTCTCCACGGCGATCAGTTCGCTCAGCGCCTGCTGGCGGCCGGTCTCGTCCAGCGCGGCGTAGTCGGTGTCCGGTGCCAACTGGGCCAGCAGTTCCGCGATCGCGTCGGAGTGGACGGTGGACTCCTGGCGCACGTCCAGGTGGTGCAGGTGAAAGCCGAAGGTCTCGACCAGGCGGATCAGGTCGGTCAGCGCGCCGCTGGCAATGTTGCGATCACCATGGCTGACCAACGAGTCGCGGATCAGCTTGAGGTCGTTCAGGAAGGCCTGGGCGTCGGCATAGGCGCTGTTGGTCGGCAGCACGGCAGCCTCGCCGCGGACCCGGCGCACCACGGTGTCCAGGGTCTCGCGCAGACGGTAGCGCATGATGTAGAGCTTGCGCCGGTAGGGCTCGCTCTCGAAGCGGTCGGAGGCGCCCTGGAACACCGCGTTGGCGATATTGGAGTCGGCGTCCAGGCTGTCGAGGAATGCCTGCGACGGCTGGCACATGAAGGACGAGTGAGTCAGCACGTTGCGCAGGTGGTTTACCCGCTTGAGGTACTCACGCAGGACCTGTTCCATCGCCAGGCGGCAGGACAGCTCGGTGACCTCGGGGGTCACGTTCGGGTTGCCGTCACGGTCGCCGCCGATCCAGGAGCCAAAGTGCAGGAAGGCCGGGATGCGTACCGGCAGGCTGCCGTCGGGATTGACGCCGTAGATCCGGCGGATGGCCTTCTCGAGGAAGCGGTAGGACTGCGGGATGGCCTCGAACAGGCTCTCCTCGAAATAGAACAGGCCGTACTTGATCTCGTCCTGAACCTGCGGCTTTTTCACCCGCACCTCGTTGGTGCGCCAGAGGATCTGGATCTGGGTCTCCAGTTCCTCGGTGATCAGGCGGCGTTCTTCCTCGCCCAGCCCCGGCTGGTTGAGCCGGTCGGCGGTCTCGAACACGCGGCGCTGGTTCTCCATTGTGGTCCGGCGGCGGGCCTCGGTGGGGTGGGCGGTGAACACCGGCTGGTAGTGCAGCTCGTTGAGCAGGCGTTCCAGCTCCTCGGCGGTGACGCCTTCGCCATGCAGCTCGCGCAGGGTCTGGTCGAAGGAGCCGGTCCACAGCGGTTCGCCGCTGGAGACCTGGGCGCGGCGCCAGCGGTAGAACAGGTCTTCCTCGGCGATGTTGACCAGGCTGAAGTAGATGCTGAAGGCGCGGATCACGCGCTCGGTCAGCGAGGCGTCGAAGTGCGTGATGTCGGCCATCAGCTGGCGGCGCAGGTCGGGATCCTCGTCCTTGCGCAGGCTGACGAAGCCGCGGCGCAGCTTCTCCACCGCGTCGAACACGGCCTGGCCTTCCAGGTCGTGAATCACGTTGCCCAGGAGTTCCCCGAACAGGCGCACGCGGGCGCGCAGTTCCTTGTCCTTGGGGAGGAATCGGTCGTGTTGATCGCTTCGAGTCATATCGGGCCTGTGCGCGCAGGACGACGATCGCCGCTGCCTGGGCTTGCCGGTTGGGGTTCGGGAGGTCGCGAAAAGGACGCGATTATAGCGCAGATGCCGCCTTCGCACGCCGGCTGCGGCGCGGAAGCTGTTCGCGGTACAGGGCGAGATAGGCGTCGGCGCTGGTGGTCCAGCCGAAGTCGCGCGCCATGCCGTTGTGCATCAGCTGTTCCCAGTGGCCGTCGCCGCGGGCGGTATACAGCGCCAGGGCGCGCTCCAAGGCGGCGCCGAGGGCGGCGACGCTGTCCGGGGTGAAGCTGAAACCGGTGGCGGTGCCCGCCTCCAGGTTCTCCGGCGTGGCATCCACGACGGTGTCGGCCAGACCGCCGGTGGCGTGGACCACCGGCGGGGTGCCGTAGCGCAAACTGTAGAGCTGGTTGAGCCCGCAGGGCTCGAAGCGCGACGGCATCAGGAACAGGTCGGACCCGGCCTCGATCTGGTGGGCCAGCGGCTCGTCGTAGCCGATGTGCACGCCGACCTGGCCGGGGTAAGCGCGGGCGAGGGCGCCGGTGGCGTGTTCCAGGTCCTTCTGGCCGGAGCCGACCAGGGCCAGCTGGATGCGCCCGGCCTCCAGCAGCGGCGTGCAGGCCGCATGCAGCAGATCGACACCCTTTTGGTCGACCATGCGGCCGACATGGCCCAGCAGCGGGATGTCCGGGTTGACCTCCAGGCCCATGCGGGTCTGCAGTGCAGCCTTGTTGGCGGCCTTGCCCGCGAGGTCCTCGGCGCTGTAGCGCGCGGCGATGTGGCGGTCGCGCGCCGGATCCCAGTCGCTGTAGTCGACCCCGTTGAGGATGCCGTGCAGGTCGGCGCTGCGGGCGCGCAATACGCCGTCCAACCCCATGCCGTGGACCGGTTCCTGGATCTCGCGGGCGTAGGTGGGCGAGACGGTGGTGATCGCGTCGGCGAAGATCAGGGCTGCCTTCATGAACGAAAGCTGGTCGTGAAACTCGAGGGCCTCCGGGTGCCACAGATCCACGGGCAGGCTCAGATCCTGCACGGTGCTCGCCGGGAACAGGCCCTGGTAGGCCAGATTGTGGATGGTGAACACCGTCCGCGGGCGTTCGACGCCGGTGCGCTCCGGATCCAGCAGCAGAGGCACGAGACCGGTCTGCCAGTCGTTCAGGTGAATCAGTTCCGGCGCCCAGTTCAGCCCGGCCTCGTCCCGCGCCAGCGCCACGATGGCGCTGGCGAAACCGGCAAAGCGCTGGGCGTTGTCCGGCCAGTCCATGCCGTTGCTGGCGCTGTAGGGGTTGCCGGCGCGCTGGAAGTATTCCGGCCAGTCGATCAGGTAGACCGGGAGCCGGGTCCCGGGCAGGCGGCCCTCGAGGATCTGCCAGGGTGCGCCGTCCGGACCCGGGCGCGGGGTGGCATCCACCAGGTTGCGACAGGCCTCGGGGTAGCCGGGCAGCACCAGACGGGCATCCTGGCGCCGCCGGCGCAAGGCGGCGGGCAGGCTGGCGCTGACATCGGCGAGCCCCCCGGTCTTGACCAGACCGTAGGCCTCGCTGCTGGCGAACAGGATGCGCATGCAAAAAACCCCCAAGTGCGGAACCGGCGGCGCCGGATGACTTTCTGTTAATTGTAACGCAGGGGCCGGGGCGGCACTCTGGGCTTAGGACAATCGAGGAATCAGGATGACGGCAGGAGTGGGTGCGGTGATGGAGAGTGCCTTGCGGGTCGAGGCCCGGCGGCTGGCGGACGAGCCCCTGCGCGAGCTGTTCGCGCGCGATCGGGATCGGGTACAGCGGGATGTGCAGGAGATCGCCGGGTTGCGCCTGGACTGGACGCGCCAGCGCCTGGACGGTGCGGCCTGGGATGCCCTGTACGAGCGCGCTGCGGCCTGTGAGGTATCGGAGGCGCTGCGCGCGCTGTTTGCCGGCGAGCGGGTCAATACCACCGAGGGGCGGGCGGCCCTGCACACGGCCCTGCGCCTGCCGCGCGACGCCCACTGTGAAGTGGATGGCGCGGACGTGGTTCCGCAGGTGCATGCGCAGCTCGACCGGGTCGAGACGTTCGTGCGGCGGATTCACGACGGGGCCCACCGTGGCTACAGCGGGCGTCCGATCCGTCGCGTGGTGAACATCGGTATTGGCGGCTCCGACCTCGGGCCGCGCATGGTCTGCCGGGCGCTGGCGCCGCATGCACAGGCGACGGCCGACGGCGTGCCGCTGACCGTGCAGTTCGTCTCCAACGTGGATGGCGCGGCGCTCTCCGCCGTGCTGCGCGAGGCCGATCCGGAAACCACGCTGTTCATCGTCGCATCGAAGACCTTCGGCACCCAGGAGACCCTGACCAACGCCCGTGCGGCCCGCGCCTGGCTGCTGCGGCATGCGTCGGACGACACGGCCGTCGCGCGCCACTTCGTGGCGGTTTCCACCGCACGTGATCGGGTAACGGAGTTCGGTATCGACCCGGACAACATGTTCGGCTTCTGGGACTGGGTCGGCGGGCGCTATTCCGTGTGGTCCACCATCGGGTTGCCGGTGGCGCTGCTCCTCGGCATGGACGGCTTCCGTGCCTTTCTCGGCGGGGCTCATGCCATGGACGAGCACGTGCGCCAGACGCCGGTCTCCAGCAATGCCGCGGTGCGCATGGCGTTGGTGGACTTGTGGAACCAGAACCTGCTGGGGGCGCAGTCGCGCGCGGTACTGCCCTACGACGAACGCCTGTCGCTGCTGCCGCCGTACCTGCAGCAGGCGGAGATGGAGAGCCTGGGCAAGCGCGTGGGGCTGGACGGGCAGGTCGTGACGGACGCAACCGGCGCGGTGGTCTGGGGTGCGGTGGGCACCGATGGTCAGCACGCCTTCTTCCAGTTGCTCCACCAGGGCACGCGCTTCATCCCGGCCGAGTTCATCGGCGTGGCCCGCCCCGAGCACGACCTGCCGGCGCAGCACCCGTTGCTGCTGGCCAACCTGGTGGCGCAGGCCGAGGCGCTGGCGATGGGCAAGGACGAGGCCGCGGTGCGCGCCGAGATGACGGCGGCCGGGCAGTCGCCGGAGGCGATTGATGCGCTGGCGCCGCACCGGACCTTCCCTGGCAATCGGCCGAGCACGCTGATTCTGCTGGAACGCCTGGATCCGGCCACGCTGGGCGCGTTGATCGCGCTGTTCGAGCACAAGATCTACGTGCTGGCCACGCTGTGGGGGATCAACGCCTTCGATCAGTGGGGGGTGGAGCTGGGCAAGCAGCTGGCCGGTCAGGTGCTTGAGGACCTGGCGCCCGGCGCGACCGCCGGCGAGCACGATCCGGCAACCACCGCCACGCTCGACTGGCTGCGCCCGCGGCTTCCGCCGCGGGACTGACCCGCGTCCGTTCCGGCGCTGCTCAGACGGTCAGGGCGTCGTCGGACTCCTCGATCTCGGGGACGTCTGTGGGTAGCGTGATACTGCGGGTCTCGCCATCCAGCCAGTAGCGGATTTCGGCGGGTTCGCCCTCCGGTGTCGCGGAGATCGCCTCAAGGAAGTCCATCGGGGTGGTGGGCGTGCGCCCGTTCACTTTCAGAATCAGGGCGCCGTGGGTCAGGCCCGCGGCGGCGGCGAGGCCCGCGGCACGGCTGACCAGAACGCCGGATTCGTCCGGCAGTTGCAGGGCTTCGCGCAGGTCGTTGCGGGCCTCTACAACGGTGATGCCGAGGGCGGTGACGACCTCGTCCTCGCCCGGCGGGGTGTAGTCGAAGGCGACATCGGCCTCCAGGATTTCCGGCGCGACATGGATGGCGGCCCCGCTGCGTACCGCCAGGGCGAGCCCGTCGCTGGGGCGGGTGTCGATCAACCGGGGTTCGGTCTCGCCGGCGATCCGTACCTCCAGCCAGCCGAGATAGGTACCGTTCTCCAGGCCGTCAATGATCACCCGTTCCAGGCGCGCATCCATCTGCTCCAGCAGGTCGATCATCAGGTCGTGGGTCTGCGGGCGCGACAGTGTTATGTCGTGCATGGCCAGCAGGATCGCGCGGGCCTGGTCGGTCCCGATCACGATCGGGACCACCTCGCCGGACGCCGGGTGTCGCAACAGGGCGATGGGCGTGCCGGAGCCGGCATCCACCCCGACGGTGGCCAGTTCGACCGGCAGCAGGCGCTCCGGGTCGGTCGCCATGTCGCGGGCCAGCGCCTCGCCGCCCATGACCAGCAGCAGGACAAGCAGGGCGGGCAGGAACAACCGGAAGCGGGGTGTCATCAGGGCAGCCTGGAAATAGGGTGTGTCCCGATCATGGCAGTGCGGTTGCGGGGCGTCCAGAATACTGCCTTGTCCCCCGTGAACGGATCGCTGCGATGACCTCCGACAAGCCCTATGCCCCGGCCGCGGATCAAAACCGCGCGCCGATCCTGGCCCAGCTGCGCGAGCAGTTCCTTGTGCATGGACGGGTGCTGGAGATCGGCGCCGGCACCGGGCAGCACGCGGCGCATTTCGCCGCGGCTTTGCCGCATCTCGACTGGTATCCCAGTGACGTGGCAGAGAACCTGCCGGGCGTGGAGGCCTGGCGACGCGACGCGGCCCTGCCCAATCTGCGGCCCCCGCTGGAACTGGACGTGCTGCGGGATGCCTGGCCGGAGGGGCCGTTCGAGTACGTCTACAGCGCGAATACCGTGCATATCATGCACTGGCCGGCGGTGGAGGCGCTGTTTGCCGGCGTGGCTCGGGTACTGGCGCCGGGTGGGCTGTTCGCGCTGTACGGGCCGTTTGCCCACGACGGTTCGCATACCGCCGAATCCAACGCCCGGTTCGACCAGATGCTGCGGGCGCAAGATCCGGGCATGGGCGTGCGCGACCGCGCCGACCTGGATGTCCTTGCCACGGCCGCGGGCCTCGAGTCCGCGGCGGTCATCGACCTGCCGGCCAACAATCAGATCCTTCTCTGGCGTCGCGAGTGAAAGGTCAGGGCATCATCACTGAGCCCACGAAGGACACAGAGAAAATCGAATTAGGCCTGGAAGGAACATGTAGGAGGCCAGCCTCTGGCCGATCGAGCGCCCGTTCGATGCCGCGGACGGTTGGGGTGCGCGGCCGGCGCCGAATCGGCCAGAGGGCTGGCCTTGTATGTTTACTCGTGGCAGGCCTAAAAAGGGGCTGTCGGGGCGAAGGGACGAGGCTGGCATCTGACCGCAGGTACAGACCGTGGGAGATTTCGTCCCGCCCCTCACCTCAAGCGCCGATAAGGAATCGATCGGCACAGGACCGACGATAGATGGCAAGCCAGCGCACGGTGAGGCCCCGACAGACACTTCCACGCTAGCTCCGAAGGAGGATGATGGCAATGTCTGCAACGACTTCGCGTATCGGGGTGGATGTCGGCAAGGCCGAGGTCTGGTTCAGCATCAACGGCGAACCCGCTCAGTGCTGCAAGAACACGCCTGCGGCGATCGAGCGCTGGATCCGGGGCCTGACGGAACCGGCGGATTTCGCGATGGAGGCCACCAGTGACTACCACCTGGTGACGGCGCTGGAGGCGATCCGGCAAGGCCACCGGGTATATCTGATCAATGGCTATCGCCTGAACCGCTACCGCGAGAGCATCGGCGGCCGCGCCAAGACGGACGCGGGCGACGCCCGCCTGCTGGTGCGCTATCTCGAGCGAGAGCAGGACGACCTGCGGCCCTGGACGCCGCCACCCGAGGGCTACCAAACGCTGCAGAAGCTGCTGCGGCGCCGCGCCACGCTGGTCCGCGCCCGGGTCATGCTGCAGCAGAGCCTGCGGGGTGTTCCCGAACTGCAGACCGGCCTGAAAAGCCTGCTCCGTCAGATCCAGAAGATCGACGATGAACTCCAGCGGCATCTGCACAAGGCCGTTGACCGTGCCGGCTGGTCAGAGGACTCACGCCGCTGCAAACAGATGGAAGGGGTCGGCCCCATCACGGCCGCCGCCCTGACCATGGCCTTCCACCGCGGTCATTTTCGCAGCAGCGATGCGTTCATCGCCTTCCTAGGGCTGGATGTCCGGGTCCGCGACTCCGGTCAGAAACGCGGTCGACGCCGACTCACCAAGCAGGGTGATCCGGAAGTGAGGCGGCTGCTATACCTCGCTGCCATGCAGGCCAAATCCAAACCGGCCTGGCAGGACTACTATCAGCGCTGCCTGGACCGCGGGCTGGCTACGACCCAGGCCCTCAACGCCCTGGCGCGAAAACTGGCCCGCGTCGCCTTCGCCCTGATGAAGAAACAGAGCGACTATCAGCCGAAGGTGCCTTGCGGGCAGACATAGAATCTCCCACAAAGGGGAATCGAGCATGGCGGGAGCTCGGCCTCCTGAGCGATCGGGGCCGACCAAGTCTGATTGGCTTAGGGATGATTTCTAGCGGCACAAGCCAGCAAGTAGGATGCGGTTGAGCGCAGCGAAACGCATCAATTCGGGAACCGGGAAACCCGGGGCCGCGACACGATGCGATTCGCTGCGCTCATCACATCCTACCCTTCTTCGTTGGGTCTTCTCCGTGCCCTCTGTGGTGACTCAGAGGGGGGTCAGCAGTCGCCGATGCGCTGGCCGCGCATCTCCATGCGCACGTTCATCCGGCCCATGGGGGTATCCATCTCGCTGGTCATTTCGCCCTCGGCGCGGTCACCCATGAAGCGCATGCTGCCGTCCATCTGCATGCGTCCGCCCTGCGGGCCGGGGCAGCTCATGGTGTAGTCCATGCGGTCGGCACTCATGTCGACGTGGTCCAGGGTGCAGCCTTCCGGCGCTTCTATGATGTTCTCGCCGCGGTCGATGTCTTCCTGGGTGACGCACTCGGTGCTGGTCTCGGTCTGGTCCGGCATGCCGCCCATGCCCTCCATGATCATGGTGGTCTGGTTTTCCCAGAGACCGGGCTGGATGTTCGGGGTCTCGGCCTGGACGACGAGCGGCAGGGCAACGAGCGGCAGGGCGGCAAGAAGGGTGCGCAGCATGGCAGTCTCCTGAATCGGGGGTATCGAATGGGTTCAATGGTGCCTGGCGCGTCATGACGGGGCAAACGCGGGTGGCGGCGCCCGCTGGCTGGTACCTTGGGTGTGTGCGAGGGAGGAGCTGAAATGGCAATACCGGTATGGCTGGTTGGCGGTGTCGGGGCGCTCGCGCTGGGCGGTGTCCTGTGGCAAGAAGGGCAAGCGCCGGGCGGCTCCGCTGGGCATGCGCACCTGGCCGCGCCGCGCTGCGAGGTGCCCATCACCCTGCATCTGGAGGCTGTGGACCCGCGCTTCCGGCTGGAGCGTGACGCGGTGCAGGCGGCCCTGGATGCAGCTGTGAGTATGTGGGACGGGCCGACGCCGGAAACCCTTTTCCGTCAGCGCGAGGGCGAGGGCATGCCGGTCCGGCTGGTGTTCGACGAGCGCCAGGCGGGTGCCGAGAGCCGCGACCGGGCGCGCGCGGAGCTGGACCGGCTCAAGCGGGGGATCGCCGAGCGCGAGGAGCGCCTGGATCACCGCCACTCGGCGCTGGCGGCGGACGCCGCGGGCTATCAGCGACGCCTGGAGGACCTTCAGGCGCGCCAGCGCGAGTACGGAGAGGCGGTGGCCGCGTGGAATGCCGGACGCATGGCGCACAGCGCGGGGAACCGCGAGCGGCTGGAACGGCAGCGCCGGGCGCTGGATGCGGCGCGGGACGACCTGGAGCAGGGCCGCCGCACGCTGGAGCGTCGGCGCAACGAGCTCAACCGCGAGATCCGCGACCTCGAGGGCGAGATCGATGGCTTCAACGAACGGGTCGCGGAGCTCAACCGCGAGATCGGCGCGACCGGTGCCTTCGACATGGCGGTCTACGAGCAGCAGGGCGCGCGGCGCTCTATCACCGTGTTCAAGGCCAGTGACGCGGACGAGCTGCGCCTGACGCTGGCGCACGAGCTGGGGCACGCCCTGGGGATCGAGCACGTGGACGACCCGGCGGCGGTGATGCACGCGATCCTGGGTGAGGCCAACGCCGGACGGCGCGACCTGAGCGACGCCGACCGACGCGCCCTGGCGGCGGCCTGCGGAGTCGAACTGGAGCGCAGGTGACCGGGACAGGGCGTTTGCCCTGTCCCGGATGGTGGGGCTACAAGATCACGGACTAGAAGTGGTAGCGCATGGCGGCCGACAGGACGTGCACGTGACCCTTGGTCGTCCCCTGCATGTTGATGTCGGTCCCGTTAAAGCTGCGCGTGATATCGAGATCCTCGCTGGCGATGTGGATGTAGCTGTAGCCCAGGTCGAAGGTGAAGCGCTCGCTGCTGGCGTAGCTGGCACCGAAGGAGAACCAGGTGCGGTCACCATCCGGGGTGCGCGTGCTGCGCCCGTCGGTCTGCGTCGGGGTCTGGTCGTACTGGATGCCGCCACGCAGGGTCCAGCGCGGGTTCATTGCGTACTCGGCCCCCACCGCCAGGGCGTAGCTGTTGCGGTAGTTCTGTTCCAGCACCTGCTCGTTGCCCTGGGGCAGCTGGATCTGGATCTCGTCGAAGTTCGACCAGTTGAACCAGGTGTACTGGGCCAGGCCCGTCCAGCGATCGCTGAAGCGATGCTGGATGCCGATCGACGCGATATCGGGCAGTTTCAGGTCGGCACGACCGGGCAGAACACCCTGCTGGGTGGAGGTCACGGTCCCCTTCAGGGTGTGGGTGATGCCGTCGCGGTAGTGGATGCCCAGCCGGGTGTCATCATTCAGGTCGAACTGCATGCCGATGTTGAAGCCGACATCCCAGTTGTCACCCTCGAGTTCAAACTCGCCGTCGGTGGCCGGGCTGGGCGGGAGCCCTCCGGGCGTCGCGCTGCGCAGGGTGGCATCGGCGTACTGCAGGTCGAGGCCGCCGCCGATGGAGATCCGGTCGGTCAGCTCGAACGCGATGCTGGGCTGCAGGTTCAGCACCTGTAGGTCGGATTCCAGCGAGTCGTAGCGGGCAAAGAAGTCGTCGTTGTACTCGTTCTTCAGGCCGAAGGGCGCGGTGAGGCCGAAGCCCAGCCAGACGCGGTCGGCGTACTGCTCCGCCCAGTACAGGTTGGGGATCGGGGTTGGATCGTAGGGATTGCTGCTGTCTCGCCCGTGGGCCTGGGTGTTGCGCTGGTTGACCTCCGCGTTGGGGATCAGCAAATGCACGCCCGCCTGGAGCTCGTTGCTTTCCAGACGCGTCATGCCGGCCGGGTTGAAGTAGATGGTGCTGGCGTCGGAGGCGATGGCCGCCTCCCCGGCGTAGGCACGGCCGAGGCCGGATACGCCCTGCTCCTGGAGGTAGAAGCCGGCGGCCAGCAGGGTCGTGGGGGCGGCGAACAGGGCGGAGCTAACGGCGATCGAGAGCGCCAGACGGCGCGACGGTGTCAGAGTCATGCGGTCTCCCCTCGTTTTTGGTTCCAGGGGGGTTCCGCAGCGATGCCGCGTCCGGTGTCGGCCGCAGGCTCCCCCGGGGGGGACCCTACCGTCTCGGGAAGATCACGCCAACCGCATCACATTTTCGAGGTCATCAGGATCAGGCCGATCAGCGCCGCCACGCCGCCACCGATAAGCAGCGCGAGGGTGCGCCGGGTGAAGCGGTCAAGAAACAGCCGCGCCGCGCGCTCGCGCATGCCGAAGGCGTCCTGAACACCGACCAGGGCGGCGATCAGGCCGCCAACCAGCAGGATGATGCCGAGGATCTGGATCATGAGAACTCCTTGGATCGGGTGGATCAGTCCTTTCGGATCAAGCGAAGCAGACCCAGCAGCAGCACGGCGCCCACGGTGGCGGCGGCAAGGCTGCCGATCAGTCCGCCTGCCTGCACCCCGAGCTGGGTGAACAGCCAGCCGCCGAGGAAGGCGCCGATCACGCCAACCACGATATTCAGCAGGATGCCCTGCCCGGACCCGTGTACCAGCAGGCCTGCGAGCCAGCCGGCAATGCCGCCGATGAGCAGTAGGAGAAGAAGGGATTCCACGGGCATGTTGTTGCGCTCCTGGCAAGTGACGGGCGATTGGATCGTGCGGATGTCGAGGTGTTCCCCCTGGGCGTCACCGATCGATTCGCACGCCCGCGCTCGAGTTGTTGATCAGTGTCGCCCTGGGCCTCAAGGATGCCCGCTGGGTTTGGCGGGGCCTTGGGTCTTGTTCCGGGCCCGGTCGTTCGCTCGGCGGCAGGCCGGACTTCGACTGTACAGGGCGTGTCGCCCTTGTGCCCACCGGCACGGGTGAGTCGAACGTCCGTGAACGGATGCCTGATGATTCCGCAACCCCGCGAGCATGGGTGTTTTTGAGAACCATTCCGCAAAACCCTAGTCTCTGTATCGGACATTCATGGATCCGTCATGGAATCGGTTGGCGTTTGACGCCGGCTGCCGACGGGAAGGAAACCGGTATGACCGAAGAATCGAAGCGCAAGGGACGGGGCACTCGCACCGCACGCTGTGGGCGGCCCCTCCAGGCATTGATCCCGGCCGCCCTGCTGGCGTTACTGGCCGGGTGTGGCTCGGAGAACGGGCAATCCGGAACGATGGTTTCCAACGCGGCTGCGGGCGATCGCCTGGCCTCCGTGGAGGAGACCGGCACGCTGCGCGTGGTGACCCGCAACGCACCCACCACCTGGTACTTTGACCAGCATCTGGAGACGTCCGGCACCGAGCACGACCTGGTCGAAGGCTTTGCCCTGGCGCATGGCTGGAAGGTGGAATGGGTCATGGCCGACTCGGTTTCCGGTGTCCTCGAGGCGCTCGAATCCGACGCGGCGCACATGGCGGCAGCGGGTCTGACCCATCTGCCGTCGCGCGATGAGCGCTTTCGCCGCGGTCCGCACTACATGGAGGTGAGCGAGCAGGTGGTCTGCCATCGCGACTTGTCCGGCCTGCCGGGTTCGACGGACGAGCTGGAGGGTGTCGATCTGGTCGTCTCGGCCGGCAGCAGCTACGTCGAAACCCTGGAGGAGGCGCTGCCGGAATCGGTCGAGTTCGAGGTGCGCGAGATTGGCACCGAGCGCCTGATGGCGCAGGTCGCCCGGCAGGAGATCGGCTGCACCGTGGCCGATTCGCACATCGTGCGTTATAACCGCCGCTCCTTCCCGCATCTCGACATCGCCTTCGATCTGTCCGCGCCGCGCGCGTTGGGATGGTATGTCGATCCGGAACACGCCGAGCTCGCCGAGCTGGCCGCGACCTGGATGCAGGGCGCCGGTGGTCGCGAGCTGCGCGACCTCGTGGACGAGCGCTATTACGCCTACATCAACCAGTTCGACTTCGTCGACCTGCGCGCGCTGAACCGGCGCATAGAGGATCGCCTGCCCCAGTACCATCCCCACTTCGAGGAGGCGGCCGAGCGCACGGATCTGCCCGCGGATCTGCTGGCTGCACTGGCCTATCAGGAGTCGCACTGGGATCCGGAGGCGCGCAGCCCGACGGGCGTGCGCGGGCTGATGATGCTGACCCGTCGCACTGCCGAGTCGCTGGGCGTCGATCGCCTGGACCCGGTGGAGAGCATCGACGGCGGGGCCCGCTACCTGCAGCGTCAGCACGGGTTGCTGCCGGATGACATCGTCGAACCGGATCGAACCTACCTGGCGCTGGCGGCCTACAACATCGGCCGGGGCCACCTGCTGGATGCGCGCCGCCTGGCGCGCGAGCTGGGACGGGACCCGGATCGCTGGGCCGACATGCGCGAGATCCTGCCGCTACTGACCGAGGAGCGTTACTACAAGGATCTGCGCTACGGCTATGCGCGCGGGTATCAGCCGGTGTACTACGTGCAGCGCATCCGCAATTACCGCGACGTGATCCGCCCGGTGTTCGTGGCCGAGGACGAGATGTCGGATCGGGTCGTCGTCAGCCGCGATTGACCCGTGGCCCCTTGCGGTCGCCCATAACGAGGTCGTCCAGCATCCCTTTCCAGTGCGGCTCCAATCGCCCCGGCGTCCACGCGCGGACGTCGGGTGCGGGTGGGGCCCCTTGTTGCAGCCATGCCTGTAGGCGCTCCGTCAGCGTGTCTACATCGCCTTGCGGGTAGCGACAGGCATCGGGGTATTGTTCGCGGTAGGCCAGGGCATCCGGGACCAGCGGTGTGGCACCAGCGGCGCTGGCCTCCAGCACTGCCAGGCCCTGGAACTCGTGCCGGGCGGTACTGACGACGATACCTGCGCGGCCCAGTAACGCGTCATATTCGCAGCGGGGCAGCTTGCCATCGGCGATGATCCGGTTCCCCAGGGCCTCGCGCAGCTTTTGCAGGGGTTCGGGGACGTTCGCCGGCCGCGGCCCCAGCAGGGCAAGACGGAAATCCACGCCCGACCCGGCCAGCGTCAGCATGGCCTCGGCAAAGACCTCCGGGGCCTTGTCGTACTCCCACCGGTGATTCCAGAGGATCAGGCCCGGATCGCGAGCGCCGCTGGCCACGGTCGTTGGCTGGATCGGCACCGGTAGGATCGCGCTGCGCTCCGTCAGTCGGTCCCGTATCCCGGGAGGTACCGCATCCGGCATGCGTCCGAGCAGGGTCGCCATCCCTTCCAGGAACGAGTCACGGTTGAACGCCGAGTTGAAGGCGATGCGGTCCGCGGCCAACGCCGCATAGATCTGCACCATCTGCGGGTCCACCGAATCCACCTGTTGCGGGCCCAGCGGATAGGCAAACTGGTTCTCGTGCACGTAGTAGAGCGTGGGCAGGGCGGCGAGGTGGGGCTGGAGTCCGCGCAGGGTGGCGAGATCCACCATCGAGGTGGCGATGACTGCGTCGGCTTCCGTGGTCGCCAGTTCGTCCAGCCAGGAGATCGGGTTGCCGCGGATGCGCCAACGGAAGTGGCGCCCCGGCAGTTCCAGTAGCCGCCAGTCGAACGCATCGAAGGTGCTGGTTAACCAGTCCGCCCAGGCCGCGTGGCTGTCGGCGCGATAGGCGGACAGCAGGAGGATGAGCTTGCGATGGTCCGGCACGCCCCTGTACGCCTCCGGTCGGAGAGGGGCCACCGGTGCGGCCCCTCGTGTGATTACCAGGTCAGGACTTTGCCGGCCGACTCCAGCGAAGGCAAGGCCTGCGAGGGCGTAAGCAAGGGGAGGTCCGAGTAGGCCAGATCCGATTCATCCATTCCGTTCAGCTCAAGCGATTGCCGGCAGCCCATCATCTGGACGCCGTTGTCCATGGCGTTCTTCATGAAGTCGGCGATGCTCTTGCCGCCCTCCATGGGATGGATGTTCTCGGCGACGCCGGTTTTCAGCAGTTCCGTGGCCGGCCCGGTGAAGTACATGATGACGTTCTGTTCGCTTGCGGCGGCGGTGGCCGCCAGAAAGAAGGCCGACGGCAGACGGCGTTTGTTCTCCGGCCCGGTGATCATGATGACAACAAGATCGGCGGTTTCTTCGCTCATGTTGGTTTCTCCTTCGGGGACGTCGGCACGGCGCGGTTATGCGCCCGGTGTCGTCCAGCGCTCGTCGGCCATGGGCTCGTCGACCGGGGTGCCGGCGATGTGGTTGGTGTAGTTGGACAGGGTCTTCAGGCCGATCGCCAGGATCACCTCCAGCATCTGCGGGTGCGTGTAGCCGGCGTCCAGGAAGGCCTTCTGGGTGGCCTCGTCGACCCAGCCACGCTGTTCGACCATGGCGCGGGTGAACTGGCGCAGCGCCTCCAGCTTCGGGTCGTCGATCGGCCGGTCCTCGCGCAGCGCATCGATCACGCCGTCCGGAACGCCGGTCATGCGGCCGGTCATGCTGTGCGCGGCCATGCAGTAGTCGCATTCGTGATAGCGGCTGACCGTCAGCAGCAGGGTGCACTGCTCGGTCGGGCTCATGGAGGTCTGCTGCAGCAGGGTATTGAGGGACAGATAGGCCTCCGCCAGGGCTGGCGCGCTGGCCATCTTGCGGATCAGGTTGGGGACCATGCCGAAGGTCTGCTCGGCCTGCTCGAAGGCTGGCTTCGCGTCGGGGGCGCTGGTGGCGTCATGCAGGGGGAAGTGTTCATCGCTCATGGTAGACCTCCGGGGTCGGGTTGAGCAGAAGCGCCCCGAGCGCGGGGCCCAGGCGCAGGATCGTGGCCGGATCCTGATCGGCCTTGGCCATCACCAGGATCCCTTCCATTAGCGCCAGCCACTGTTCGGCGGCGGCACCGGTGTCGGTTTCGGGCGGAAGCTCGCCGTTCTGTACGGCCGCGTCCAGCACGGTGCGAAAATGTGCGGTGACCGCATCCAGGTGCTTCCGGATCGCGTGGCGCAGGGCCGGGTTGTGGGTACCCATCTCCACCGCCAGGTTGCCGAAGGGGCAGCCGGGCAGCTGACCGGATTCCGTTTGCATCCGCGCCTCGAAGGCATGGATCGCATGGACGAACGCGTCGATGCGCGCGCGGAGTCCGTTGGCGCCCGACAGCCCGGGGATCAGCACTTCGCGCTCGAAGTCCGCGTAGAGCGCGTCCAGCATCGCCAGGGTGAGCGCCTCCTTCCCGGGGAAGAAGTGATACAGACTGCCCTTGCGCACGCCCGCCTGCGCGCAGATCTCGGCGATGCCGACGGAGGTGTAGCTGCGCGTGACGATGAGGTCGCGGGCGGCCTGCAGCAGGGCTTCGCGGCTTGCACCGCGGGTGTCGTTGGGTGTGATGGCTTTCATGTCTTTGCACACTAGTTTACCGGTCGGTAAAGTGCAAGGACGACACCTGGTACGGAGGAGTCAATGACGCGCGAACGGGGCATGCAGGGTGGGGACGAGGGTGGCGTGGCCATCCCGGTGCACTACGCCGAATCCTGGGCGGATGGCTTTGGGGTGCGTGGCTGGAAGCTGGATCGGCCAGGACGCGGCGCGGACGTGATCGCGGCGACGCCCTTTGCCGGCGAGCGCATCCCGACGTCGGTGTTCGTGCACGACATCGTGGACCATCACTTGTGCGGGTTTGCCCTGTCCGGTTATCGCGACGAGGCCGGGGCATTGATCCAGCTGGCGGAACGCACGGGTTCCGACCCGGTCCCGGACTTTGTTCAGATTATCGACGAGGATTTGATGCCGGGCGCTTTCGAGAGCGATGACTGGCGCGAGCTGTTGCCCGCATCGCTGGTTGCGACGGTGGAGGCCGCCGCGGATACGCGATCCGGGATGGCGCAGTTGCGCCAGCAGTGGGGTGACGGGGTGCTGCGCGCGCTGTGGATTGCCGGGTTCGTCGAGACCGGCTGGGGGCTGGCGGATGCGGCCCGTGCCGGATGGGAGCGCCACGGCCTGGAATACGCGGCCCGGGGTGCCACTGCGTTGGCGCTGCAGCGGCTGTTCGAGCGGGTCGATGCGAACGTCCTGGAACAGGGCTGGATACAGGCGGAAGGCGAGTTCCGGGTCGCGACGGATGCCGTCGGCTTTCACTTCGAGGGGGACGGGGCGGAGCTCGTTGAGGGTGTCGAAGTGATGGACTGAGCCGCTCTCCGGAAAGGAACGCTGGGCCTAGTCCGTGTCGCCCCGTTCGCGGGGGATCTCCAGGGATGGCCGGTGCAGGTGATAGCCCTGCGCCATGTCCACGCCCAGCTCGGCCAGCATCGCGAGGGTCGGGCCGTCTTCCACGCACTCGGCGACGGTGCGTTTGTCGAGACCGCGGGCGACATCGACCATCGCGCGGATGAAGGCCTGATTGTCGCGGTTGTTGGGTAGGTCGCGTACGAACATGCCGTCGATCTTGAGGATCTGCACGCCCAGGTACTTGAGATAGGCGAAGGTGGAGAAGCCGGAGCCGAAGTCGTCCAGGCACACCGTGCAGCCGGTCTGCTGCAACGCCTCGATGAAGCGCTGGGCGTCCTGCATCTCGGACACCGCGGCGGTCTCGGTCAGCTCGATGATCAGCCGGCGGGGTTCGACTGCATGCTGTGCCAGCTGCTGGGCGATGTACTGCGGAAGGCTGGGTTCGTCGAAGCTGCGCCCAGAGATGTTGATCGCGATGCCGGCAATCGTCGGATCGCCGGCCAGGCGGGCGATGCTCTCGCGGATTACCCAGCGGTCGATATCCAGGATCTGGCCAGTCTTCTCCGCGATCGGGATGAACTGGCCGGGCATGCTGATCTCGTCGGGTTTGGTCGGGTCGCGCATGCGCACCAGGGCCTCCAGGTGGTGCAGGTGGCCGTCATCGATGGCGTAGATCCCCTGGTAGTGCAGCTCCAGATGGCCCAGTTCCAGGGCCGAGGCGATGCGCTGGCTCCAGGACATCCGCTCCAGCATGTTCTCGGCGGTGTTGCGGCTGCGGTCGAATACCGCCCAGGTGTTCTTGCCCAGGTCCTTGGCCTGGTACATCGCGGTGTCCGCGTGGGCCACCAGGTCCTCCACGTTGTCACCGTGCTCGGGGTAGTGGGCGATGCCGATGCTGGCGGTGAGTCGGTAGTTCTGGCCGCGGAAGCGGAACGGGATCGAGGCGATCGCGCGGCCAACGCGTTCGGCTAGCTCGATCGGCTCGTGCTCCGAGTCGCGATCCACCAGAATGGCGAACTCGTCGCCACCCAGGCGGGCGAAGATATCCTGGCTGCGAACCAGCGCGGCGATCTCGCCGGCCGCGCGTACCAGCACGGTGTCTCCGGCGCGGTGGCCGAAGGTGTCATTGATGGTCTTGAATTCGTCGAGATCGAAATACAGCAGGGCAAAACGGCCTTTGCGGCGACGTTCGCTGTGGATCATGTGTTCCAGGCGCTTCTGGAAGTGATGGCGGTTGTAGAGCCCGGTCAGGGCATCATGGTCGGCCAGATAGACCAGCTGCTGGGCGGTCTGGCGTTCGTGGGTCACGTCCTCGTACAGCCATAGGCGGCCGATGGTGCGCTCGTCGGTATCGTGCACCGGGTAGGAGACCTGGGTCAGGATGCGCCCGTCGTACAGGTCGACCTCGAAGCGTTCGCTGATCTCGTGGGTATCCAGCACGTGCAGCACATGGCGCGAGGCGTGGTCCGGCCGGGCGAAGCGGTGGGTGGAGTGCTCCAGCACCTCGCGTGAGGCCCGTCCCACCAATTCCAGTTGGTTGTCGATGTCCCACATCCGGCGGAAGGCCGGGTTCACGTATTCCACTCGGCCTTCACGGTCCTCGAACAGGATGCCGATGCTCATCGCGGAGAGCAGGGCGGCCATGCGCCCCTGTTCGCGCTGGGTCAGTTCCAGCAGTCGGGATTGTTCGTCGCGCGAGGTCTCCAGCTCGGCCAGGGCCTGCAGCAGCGCCTCTTCGTTGTGCTTGCGCTGGGTGATGTCGTGCGAGATCGCCACATACCGGGCCGTCTCGCCGCGGGGCGCCACCATCTGCAGGGAGATCTCGACCGGCACATCGAAGCCGTCGCGATTCCGGTGGTTGGTATCGAAGCGGAGCTGGTCGCGTATGCCCCGGCGCAGCGGCTCGATCAGCTGACGAAAGCGGCCTTCCGGGAAGTCCGGCTTGATATCAAAGGGGTGCAGGGTCAGCAGTTCCTCGCGTGGGATGCCGGTCTGGTCCACCGCTCCCTGGTTCACGTAGATGAAACGCAGGGTCTCGACGTCGAACAGGAAGACCGCGTCCAGGGTCAGATCGAGGGTGGAGCGAAAGGCCTCCAGTTCGTCGGTCTTGGCGCGCAGGCTCTCGCTGGTGGTGACCAGTTCGTCGGCATCGATCACGTGGCCCTGGATGTACCGAAGCCGGCCCCGGTCGTCGTAGGTGCCGGTCCCACGCTCGAAGACCCAGCATATGCCGCCGTCCTGCCGCATCATGCGCCACTGGATCTGGAACTGACCGGAGCGCTGAAGGCCTTCCGAGACCTCGCGCCATACCCGTTCGCGATCATCCGGGTGGATCAGGTCGCCGAACGTCATGCCGCCCTCGACAAAATCCCCGCGCGGGTACCCGGTGAACTCCTCGAGTGCGCCCTCGGCATTGATCACGTCCCAGCTCGGGTTGTTGCGGCAGCGATAGACGAAGCCGTTGATGGTGTCGAGGATGCGCAGCAGGTCGTCGCCCTGCTGGGTGCCCAGGGTGCGGGTCAGGCTCATCAGTGCGATGCCGGCGAGGAGGGCCGTGAACATGCGCAATAGCTGTACCGGCAGCCCGCTGGCCTCGAGGAGGTCGCCATAGGTTGGCAGCCAGCCGGGCAGCCCCGAATCGACGGTCCCCGGGAACGGGGTCAGCAGGGCATAGCCGAGGAAGGCCAGTGCCAGGGTGGCTACGGCTGGATGGTGGCGGCCATGATCGCCGGGTTGCGGCGCGCGCAGGGCGGGGCGCCGCAGCAGGAACCAGAAGGCCAGGCCGACGAGCAGCGCGCCGGGGAAGCCGACCAGGTAGCGCCCGCCATTGGCGAGGCCGCGGCCCGGATCCTCCGCCATCCCGATGACCAGCAACAGCCCGGCGGCGATGACTGGGTACAGCCACAGGGCATCCAGGCGGATGCGCGCATGGCTGGTGATCAGGGCGCGCCGTCCGAACTCCAGCAGCGGCGCATAGGAGAGCAGCTGCCAGGTGGCGTTGAGCCACGGGTCCCGTGCCGACGGATAGTGAAACCCCGCGGCCTGCAGGAATTCGTAGGTGCCATGGATCAGGCCGAACAGGGCCAGTAGCCAAAAATGCCGGGCAAACGGCAGTGTGCCATCGCCCCTTGGCAGGATCAGGGCGACTACACCCAGCGAGAAGAATGCCAGGCCGTAGACCAGGTAGAGGATGGTGAAGGCGGCGGGCGAGAGGTCCATTAGCGGCCGACTCGCGAGTCGGGGCGTGGGTCGCCGGAGGCGATGCGGCGAGACGGCCGGGATGAGTGGTCAGGCACGCACATTCCTTTCGGCCACGTTTGACAAGGGAGAGGCCGGTTTACGGAATTGAGGGTCTAGCTTGCGGGGAGGTGCGGCGGGGATGCAAGTCGCAGCGGGGGAGCGCTGCGGGAGGCAAGCGTCCGGCCCGGATACCCGGACCGGACGGAGGTGTCAGGATCAGGCCCCGACGTACTCGTCACACCAGCCAGCGGCGTTCACCTGAACACCCTGGAAGTCGGCGTGGAAGCACTGGCCCCATTCGGAGTCGCCGCCGCCCCAGAAGGCGCAGTTCTTGCACTTCTCGCCTTCCGAGTAGTCCTCGTGACCGGCAGCATCTGCTGCATTGTTCACGTAGTCGTGGCGATGGCCGTCCTCGGCCTTGGGGTTGTCGGCCTTGGCCGTGGACATCCCAGCCATGCTGATCACCGGGATAGCCGCCACGGCCGCGGATGCCTGACGCAGGAACTTTCGACGGTTTGCATTCGGTTGGTCGGACATGAGGTCCTCCGTTTGCTTCTGAGTGGATGGTTCTTCTTGTTGCTTGGAAGAGCGAACTTCGCCTTTTCGGGTTGGGCGGGTTCACCCCCTTCGAGGCCTTCGGCCGCCGAGGGTTCCCCTGAATTTTTCAGGGATCAGGAAAACCCTTCCGGGGTTGAGCTTCGGCTGAGAGATGCAACTGCGGGGAGGAAAATTCCATTCCGGGCCACGCGTTCCGTGAGCGCGTGATGAAGATCACGCCATGCTGGGCTACCATTAGCGTCTGCTTATTCATGTTGATCAGGAGGTGTGCGATGCAGCACAAGAAGACGATGTCGATGTTGGCCCTGGGTGCATTGGTGCTGGTGCCGTTCGCGCAGGCCAGCGCGGTCGAGCGTGGCATGGAGCCCAGCGTGGCCCTGCTGGGCGGGGTGGTTTCTCCGGACCTCTCCGATGCCAGTTCCGATGCGGCCTATGGGGTCGAGATCGGTGCCAATTGCCAGTTGTTTCAGCCGGCCACCGGGGTGCTGCGGCATCACTTCAGCGTGAGCCGCTACAGCGACGACCCGCTGAAGATGACCAGCGCCGAGATCAACAGCCACTGGATGTTCGAGCCCAACGAACGCCTGTCGCTGGGTTTCGGTCCGGGCATCGGTTACGTGCGCGCCAAGCTGGACGACGACACCAACGGCCTGTGGGCGGCCCAGGTGGGCGGCAGCCTGAAGTACCAGCTGGATCGTCAGTGGTTCCTGGGGCTGGAGGCGCGCTATCAGTTCACCGAGAATGACCGCTTCGACGGCCGCCGCGCGGATGCCGACAACATGCGCGTGATGGGCAAGGTCGGTATGCAGTTCTGATCGGTTCGCCGGTGTGGCGCTCTGGGGGGCTTGTCGTCCCCCGGGTCCCGAGTGACGATAGGGCGACATTAATCAGTGTTTCCCTGGAAGTGGTTGCCCATGCCCGAAGCTCCCGACCCTCAATCGCCCCGCGATGATCGCGATGTCCCGGCATGGCACAGCCAGAATGCGGATGCCGCACTCGAACACTGGGGGGCCTCGCGCGAGGGGCTGACGGCAGAACAGGTCGAGGAGCGCCTGGCGCACTACGGCCCCAATCAGTTGCGTCCGCCCGAACGGGCGGGCGTTCTCCGGCGCTTCCTGCGCCATTTTCACAACGTCCTGATCTACATCCTTCTGGTAGCCGCGCTGGGAACGGCGCTGCTGGGCCACTGGGTGGATACCGGCGTGATCCTGGCCGTGGTCCTGATCAATACGCTGATCGGATTCGTCCAGGAAGGCAAGGCGGAGAAGGCCCTGGACGCCATCCGCCGCATGCTCTCCCCGCGCGCGCTGGTCGCGCGCGGTGGCGAGCGGCGCGAGATCCCCGCGGAGCAGCTGGTCCCGGGGGACATCGTGTACCTGCAGGCCGGGGACCGGGTACCCGCGGACCTGCGCCTGTTCGAGACCAAGAATTTGCGCCTCGAGGAGGCCGTGCTGACGGGCGAGTCGGTGGCGGTGGAGAAGGAAACCGCTGCGGTGGACCCCGACGCGAGCCTCGGTGATCGCCGCGGCATGGCCTTCTCCGGGACGCTGGTCGCCTTTGGCCGCGGCACGGGTGTGGTGGTGGCGTCCGGCGAGCACACCGAGATCGGTCGCATCTCCACCATGCTCGGCGAGGTCGAGGGGCTGGAAACGCCGCTGGTGCGCCAGATGGAGCAGTTCGGCCATTGGCTGGCCGCGGTGATCGTGGTGATCTCGATGGCCACCTTTGCCTTCGGTTACTGGGTGCGCAGCTATCCGCTGGACGAGATGTTTCTGGCTGCGGCCAGCCTGGCGGTGTCCACCATCCCCGAGGGATTGCCGGCGATCATGACCATTGCCCTGGCCATCGGGGTGCAGAAGATGGCGCGGCGCAATGCCATTATCCGCCGCCTGCCGGCGGTGGAGACCCTGGGTTCGGTCTCCGCGATCTGTTCCGACAAGACCGGCACGCTCACGCGCAACGAGATGACCGCTCAGACGCTGCGTACGGCCACCCGCGAGATCCTCGTCAGTGGCGTGGGTTATGCCCCGCAGGGTCAGTTCTCCGAGGACGAGCGGGAGATCGACCCGGATGACGACCCGCTCTTGAGCGAGGTGCTGCGGGCGGGTCTGTTGTGCAACGATGCCCGGCTTTACGAGAAGGACGGCGACTGGGTGATGGAGGGGGATCCGACCGAGGGCGCGCTGATTACCCTGGCGCGCAAGGCCGGGCTCGACCTGCACCTGGAGGGCGAACGGTTGCCGCGCACCGACGTGATCCCCTTCGAGTCGGATCATCGCTACATGGCCACCCTGCACCACGACCACGAGGGGCATGCGTGGATCTTCCTGAAGGGCGCGCCCGAGCGCGTGCTGGAGCTTTGCAGCGAGCAGCAGGTGGATGGCAAGACCCGCGAGGCGCTGGATCCGGATCACTGGCATGCGGCCATGGAGGCGGTGGCGGCCCGCGGCCAGCGCCTGCTGGCGGTCGCGGTGCGCGAGGCCGAAGCGGACGGTGGCGAGCTGCGCTTTGACGATGTCGAGGCCGGTGGCTTCACCCTGCTGGCGCTGGTGGGCATCATCGACCCGCCGCGCGAGGAGGCCATCCGCGCGGTGGCTGACTGTCGCGCGGCGGGGATCGACGTGAAGATGATCACCGGGGACCACCTGGCCACTGCGCGGGCGATCGGTGAGCAGCTGGGGCTGGGGCGCGATGCCGAGGCGCGCGCCGGCCACGAGCTGGATGCGCTGGACGATGCCGCGCTGGCGGAGATCGCGGAGCGCACGGATGTCTTCGCGCGGACCTCGCCGGAGCACAAGCTGCGGCTGGTGAAGGCGCTGCAGACGGGCGGACGGATCGTCGCCATGACCGGCGATGGGGTGAACGACGCCCCGGCGCTGAAGCGCGCGGATGTGGGTGTGGCCATGGGCGGGAAGGGCACCGAGGCGGCCAAGGAGGCCTCGGAGATGGTGCTGGCGGACGACAACTTCGCGTCCATCGCCCATGCGGTCGAGGAGGGCCGCACGGTCTACGACAACATCCGCAAGGCCATCCTGCACATGCTGCCGACCAACGCCGGGCAGTCGCTGACCATCATGATGGCCATCCTGATGGGCCTGGCGCTGCCACTGACCCCGGTGCAGGTGCTGTGGGTCAACATGGTGACCTCGGTCACGCTGGCGATGGCGCTGGCCTTCGAGCGCGCCGAGCCGGGGGTGATGCAGCGCCCGCCCCGCGCGCCGAATGCCCCGTTGCTGTCCGGCTTCCTGCTGTGGCGCATCCCGTTCGTTGCCTTGCTGCTATGGGCCGGCACCTTCGGGCACTTCGTCTACATGGAGAGTCTCGTCGGGGTCGCCGACGAGGTCGCGCGCACGGTGGCAATCAACACCCTGGTGGCCGGACAGGCGTTCTACCTGCTGAATCTGCGGCTGATCCACCAGCCGGTGCTACCGGGCGGGGAGCTGTTCCGCTCGCGCGCGATGTGGCTGGCGATCGGAGTGCTGGTGGTGCTGCAGCTGGCGTTTACCTATGTCCCGCTGATGCACACGCTGTTCGGGACCACCGCCATCGGTGCGGACGACTGGGCGCGCATCCTGGCTTTCGGGCTGGCGGTGTTCGTGATCGTGGAGCTGGAGAAGCTGGTGGTGCGTCAAGTGATCGCGCGCCGGCGTGGGGTGGCAGCGCAGGCCGTGTGACACGCACCCCCATGCTTTTCCGAGTCCATGCAGCTATCGGTCGTTCTACCGACAGCCCACCAGGGCATCGCCGGAAAGCAGGGCCGTGGCGCTGGCGGCGTCCACCGGTGGGGAATAGTAGTAGCCCTGGGCCAAGGTGCAGCCGAGGGCGCGCAGTGTCGCGGCGTGGGTATGGCTTTCGACGCCCTCGGCCACGGCCTCCAGACCCAGGTTGCGGGCCATGTGGATCACGGTCTGAACCAGGCGCTGGCTGTATTCGTCGTGGTCCAGCCCGGAGACGAAGCTGCGATCGATCTTGAGGATGTCCAGCGGTAGCCGGTGCAGGTAGCTGAGTGACGAGTAGCCGGTGCCGAAGTCGTCCATTGCCAGGCTGATGCCCAGGGCCTTGAGCCGGTGCAGGGTCTCGATCAGCTCGTCGAGGTTGCCGAGCGTCGCGGTCTCGGTGATCTCCAGGCGCACCTGGGAGGCCGACACCCCGGTGCCGGCAAGAATGGTCTGCACCTCGTCGACCAGTCCCGGGCGCGTGAGCTGCCGGGCGGAGAGGTTGGTGCTGATGGTCAGCGGCATCTCCGGGTAGTC
Organism: Thioalkalivibrio sp. ALM2T; assembly: GCF_000381505.1. NCBI lineage: Bacteria > Pseudomonadati > Pseudomonadota > Gammaproteobacteria > Chromatiales > Ectothiorhodospiraceae > Thioalkalivibrio > Thioalkalivibrio sp. ALM2T. The sequence goes on along the minus strand of NZ_KB906568.1, from coordinate 45,670 downwards.
GATACCCCATTGCACGAGCTGACAGCAGGCCGTGTAGAGCACCTGCATGTCGATCAGGTGGATTTGCCCGGTGTCCTCGGCGATGGAAATGAAGTCGTCCGGCGCGACCAGCGCGCCGTTGCGCTGCCAGCGCACCAGGCCCTCGAAGCCGGTGATGCAGTCCTCGCCGAGTGACACGATGGGCTGGAAGTGGACGATGAAGTCGCCGCGCTCCACCGCATGGCGCAGGTCGGTCTCGAGGGCCAGACTTTGCAGCGCCTGGGTCTGCATGCCGGGGTCGCAGAATTCGCAGCGGGCCTTGCCCAGTGACTTCGCGCGGTACATCGCCATGTCTGCCTCGCGCATCAGGTCGTCCGGCGTGGCCGGGCGCGCGGGGTCGTCCGCCGCGTTGGTCTCGCGGGCGGGGCAGCTCTGGCCGTAGGGGCGGGTGGCAATGCCGATGCTGACGGTGACGTAGATATCCTGCCCGGCGATGGTGAACGGCTCGTGCAGCACGGCCTGCAGGCGTTCGGCCACGCGCAGGGCGTCCACCGGCTCGTGCAGGCCTTCCAGCAGGATGGTGAATTCGTCGCCGCCCAGGCGCGCGAGGGTGTCGTCCGGGCGGTTGGCCTCGTCCCCCTTGGGTCGCGAGACGGTGTCGTTCTGGCGCAGGGCGTTCAGCAGGCGCCGCCCGACCCGCACCAGCAGTTCATCGCCGGCCGGGTGCCCAAGGCTGTCGTTGACGACTTTGAAACGGTCGATATCCACGAACAGCACAGCGAACAGGTTGAAGGGTTCGCGGGTGGCGCGGGCAATGGCATGGGCCAGGCGGTCGTGGAACAGGCGGCGGTTGGGGAGCCCGGTCAGCTGGTCATGGGAGGCGTTGTGGAGCAGGTGTTCTTCGTGGCGGTTGCGTTCGATCACGCGGCCCAGTTGCACGCCGATCTGCCACATCAGCCACAGCAGGTCGGGGTCGGTGGCGGTGGGTTCGGTGGCGAAAAACTCGAGGACGCAGGCGACCTCCTGGCCGACCATGACCGGGAACGCGAATCCGGACCGCAGGCCGCTGGCGGCGGCCTGCGGTGCCCGCGGGAAATTGTCGTCCGCGGCCAGGTCTTCGATCCATGCTGGTTCGCCGTGTGCCAGTACCCGGCCGGGTAGCCCGTGGCCACTGGCAAAGGGCGTGTTGTCGGTGTTCTCGCGGAACTCGGTGAATGGCTCGGCGGCGGCGAGGTGCCAGATGCCGGTGGGGTTCAGCTCTCTGTAGTCGCTGTTTTCGTCGTGTCGGGCCAGATAGGCATGCCCCACCGGCCAGTCGAGGTACTGCCCGATGGCCGCGAGGGCCGAGCGCAGAACATGCGCGATGGAGTCCGACTGGTTGGCCGTCGAGGCAATGGTGTTGAGCAGCTCGATCTGTTTCTGCTTGGCGTAGACGTCCTGCAGCCGGGTCTCGGCCAGGGTCTCGGCGCGGCGCCTTGCCTGGCGTTCCTGCTCGACCAGGCCTTGCAGACGGGCTTGTTCGCTAACCGCCGCGAAGTCGTTGGCGCGTCGATTCACGCGCACCCCCGGTGCTCGTTGTGACACGCGCGCTGTTTGGCGTCATGCATGGGCCCCTCCCGGCCGTCCTTGTTTTACTGCATTCCCTGCCAAGCGGTGACCGCGCAGCGTCTCATTCGAATGACGCCGGTACAGGCCGACTCATTCCGTGTGCATTGTATCGGGGCTGCGGCGGTGTGCGTATGCCTCGGCGTCGGGTTAGCCGTCGGGGTGGGTCACCCAGGGTTCGCCCATGGCCTCTTCCCAGTCGGCCTGGGTGGGGTGGTTGCGGTCGTAGCGTGTCCAGGCCTCGAAGATCTCGTCCGGCCAGTGCGACTGCAGCCAGCCGATGATCGCCTCGACATCCGCCTCCGATAGTGTGTCCTCGAAGCTGGGCATGGCGCCGCCACGCGCCTCGGCGCCGTAACGGATCATGTCCTTCAGCTGCCAGTAGGGGTGGTGCCAGGTATGGGCGCTGCCATCCAGTGGTGGCGGGGGCAGGGTGCCGTCCGGGTTACGCTGGCGCCAGTCCTCGGCGCCCTCGCGCTGCGCCCCGTGACAGGCGATGCAGTGCTGCTGGTAGAGGCGCTCACCACGCTGGAGGACCTCCGGATCGGTGGTGCGTTCGAGGTGGTCGGGGGTCCCGGATGCTCCGCCGAAGCCGTCGCAACCGGTCAGGCTGGCGGATGCGAGGATCAGCGCCGCGCTGCCGATCCAGGGGATGAGTGATGGGTGTTGCCGCATCAGTCCTGAACACCCGGCTCGCTCGCGTTCCCGGCCGGTTCGTCGCCGCCGCGGAAGGCGTCGCGTACCGAGCCCCAGGCCTTGCGCGAGCCGTCGCGCACGCCGCCCCAGGCGTCCTTTGCCCCGTCGCGAATACCGCCCCAGGCGCCGGAGGAGCGCTCGCGCATCTCGCTCGACCATTCGGCCAGGCGGTCACGTTCCTCGACCAGTCCGTCGTAGGCGCGTTCGCGGCGCTCGCGAGTCGCGTCGCTCAGGTCATCCCAGCCCTCGCGGATGTTGTCGCCCAGGCGGCCGAGTTCGCGGTCCATCGCGTCCAGGGTATCGCGGGTGCGCGAGCGGGTGGCCTCACCGGCCCCGGTGCTTTCTTCCTGGATCTCCTCGCGGGTCTCGGCCCAGGATTCGCGCAGCTCCTCCATCTCGCTGGCGGTAGTGTCGTCCTCTGCGGCGGTCTCATGCTCGTTGGCGTGGAGAGGGCTTGCGGCCAGCAACAGGACGCAAAGGCTCGTCATCAGGATGTAGCGCAGCTTGAACAGCTTCATGGTGTCTTCCTCCCGGTCCGCGCAGGGCGGCGGACTGATCTGGTCTTTCTGCCATGGTAGGACGTTTAGCGGTCCGGTATGTTCGTGCGCAAGGAAATTTTTGCGAGAGGACCCACGGGATGCGATGGGGATGGCGGGTTGCATGGGGGTGTCTGACGGTACTGCTGGCGGGCTGTGCCGCGTCCTCTTCGGCCCCGGAAACGGGCACTGCGCCGGACGGCTGGGAGCCGGCGCCTACGGCCTTCGAGGCGCAGGTGGTGCCTTCACAGGCGCCCTCGGCGATGCCCGGTGCCGCGGTGATGGCGTGGCTGGCGGCCAGCCCCTGGCATTCTGGACTGGCGGTTGACTACGCCGGGCTGGAGATCGAACAGCCGCGTCCGGAGCGCGCCGAGGTCCGTCTGACCGGGTTGCGTGACGATGCCGTCAGTGCCTACGAATTCCGCCTGGAGCTGGACGAGGTTGAGGCGGGCTGGGTGGTGCAGTCAGTGGAGCGCCGTGCCATCTGCCGCCGTGGCCTTGGCGCCAGCGGCCTTTGCCGGTAAGGCTTCGTGGAGGATTCGCCCTTGACCTGGCCCTTCTCCATGCGCTCCGGAGGCTTTGTGGTGAATCCAGGGCAGCCTCTGCTTCAGCGGCGGCGGGCCAGGGTCAGGCCGTCGCCGATGGGGGCCAGCGAGAGGTCGATGCGTGCGTCGTGATGCAGGGCGTCATTGAAGGCGCGGATCGCGCGGGTGTCGTCGCGCTGATCGTCCGGGTCGGCGACGGTACCGTGCCACAGGGTGTTGTCGATCAGGATCAGGCCGCCGGGGCGTACCAGGCGCATGCAGTGTTCGAAATAGTCGGGATAGCCGGTCTTGTCGGCATCGATGAAGGCTAGATCGAAGCGACCGGTCTCGCCGGCGGCCTCCAGCGCCTGCAGCGTGTTGCGCGCCTCGCCCAGCTCGAGTCGGATGCGTCCGGCAACCCCGGCGCGTTTCCAGTAGCGCCGGGCCGTGGCGGTCCATTCCGCGCTCTTGTCCAGGGTGACGACCTCGCCGTCTTCCGGCAGGACGAGGGCGAGGGCCAGCGCGCTGTAGCCGGTGAAGGTGCCGATCTCCAGATAGCGCTGTGCGCCCATGAGCTTCGCCAGCAGCCCCATGAACTGCGCCTGTTCCGGGGCGATCTGCATGTTCGCCTCGGGCAGGCTGGCCGTTTCGGCGCGCAGCTGCGCCAGTACGTCGGGCTCGCGCAGCGAGTGCTCCAGGAGGTAGTGGTACAGCGGTTCATCGAGTCCGATGGAACGATTGGACATTCACGCGCTCCGCGGGTGTGGGTGAGGGATCAGGTGGTCCAGCCACCGGCGCAGGACCGGTGTGGCCAGGACGATCAGGATGACCAGGGCGCTCCACTCGAGCCAGGTGGGCAGCAACTCGCCGGCGGCGCCCATCTGGGTTGTGATGTCGACCCCGGTGCGGGCCAGTCCGGCGTCCAGGGCGAGCCCCAGCGCGATGGTGGTGGCCGCGATTCCGGCCAGGTAGAGCACCAGCGCCGGGGTGCCGAGTTCGCGGCGGAACACGCCCAGCGTCGCCAGGCTGGTGATCGGCGCGGCCAGCAGGAACACCAGCACGGTGCCGGGCGAGACCCCGGCCGCGATCAGGCCCACCGCGATGGGCGTGGCGGCGGTCGCGCACAGGTACATCGGGATGCCGATGACGGCCATCACCAGCATCGCCGCCAGGCCCGAGCCCCAGGCGGCCAGGGTGGCCGGCGGGACCAGGGCGAGCAGGGCGCCGGCGACCAGCAGGCCGATCACCAGCCACAGGCGGATATCGTCGAGGACGTTGTGGAAGGCGTAGTGCAGTCCGCGGCGGAGCCGCGCGGGGAGACGTTCCGGGGCTTCGGGCGTGGCGTAGCCCGTGTCGGTCCCGCAACATCCGCCGCAGGTGTCGGGTTCGGCCCCGGTTGCCTCCGGGTGGTCCGTCGCGGCGCGCGTGCGCCCCACCAGTAACCCCGTGGTGATGGCCGTGACGATAGCGCCAAGGGCGCGGGACACGGCCATTACCGGGCCCAGCAGGGCGTAGCTGATGGCAAGCGAGTCCACGCCGACACCCGGCGTTCCGATCAGGAAGGCGGTGGTGGGCCCGCGACCGGCACCGCCGCGATGCAGGGCCAGGGCGGTGGGGATGGCCCCGCAGGAACAAAGCGGCAACGGGGCCCCGACCACGGCGGCGCGCGCCGTGGCCGCCAGGCCGGCGCCGCCGAGCCAGCGCTGCAGGACGGCCTCCGGGATCAGGGCCTTGACCGCGCCGGCGGCCAGCAGGCCCAGTAGCAGCCAGGGCGCCGCGGTGAGCGCGACACTCAGTGTTTCGTTGAGGATGTCGGCGATCATGCCTCGATCTTCCGTTGCGCACGGGGCGCCTGCAAGAAGCCCGCCCGCCGGGTGGCGGATCAGCGGGAGCGTTGCGTGTCAGCCGCGCTGGCGCGAGATCCGCAGGACGTCGGACAGCCGCCGCAGGCCGCGCATGATCTGGGCCAGGTGCTGGCGGTCACGTACGGTCAGCAGGAAGGTCATCGCGGTGGAGTGGCCGTCCTGCTCGTTGAACGAGATGTGCTCGATGTTCGAGCCGTGATCCGCGATGACCGCAGCCATGTCGGCCAGCGCCCCGCGGCGGTTGGCGGTGCGGGTGCGTACGGCGGCGGTGAATTGCAGCTGGGGCTCATGCGACCACTCCAGCGCGATGGTGCGGTCGGACCGGTCGCGGCTCTCGTGCAGGACGTTGCGGCAGTTCTCGCGGTGGACCACCAGGCCGCGCCCGGCGCTCAACTGGCCAATGATCGGGTCGCCCGGGATCGGGTGGCAGCAACGGGCGTAATTCAGCACCAGCCCTTCGGTGCCGTTGACCGCGAGCGTGGTCGTAGTGGCGGGTTCTGTGGCGGTCGGGTCGGGGCTTTCCTTGCCGACCATCTGGCGGGCCACCAGTGAGGCCATGCGATTACCCAGTCCGATATCGATCAACAGCGCGTCCAGGTCTTCCAGCTGCATCGCGTCCAGCATCTGGTCCAGGCGGGCCGGCGAGATGCGGGGCAGGCTGGTATCCATGGATTCCAGCGCCTTTTCCAGCATGCGCTCGCCGAGGGTGCGGGCCTCCTCGGACTGCATGGACTTGAGGCAGTGGCGGATGCCGGTGCGCGCCTTGCCGGTGACCACGAAGGACAGCCAGGCTGGGTTGGGGCGGGCGCCGGGCGAGGTGACGATCTCCACCGTCTGGCCGCTTTGCAGGCGTACCGACAGCGGGGCGAGCTGGCGATCGATCTTGACGGCCACGCAGCGGTTGCCGACGTCCGAGTGCACGGCGTAGGCGAAGTCGATCGGGGTGGCGTCGCGCGGGAGCACCAGGATGTCGCCCTCGGGGGTGAAGGTGTAGACCTCGTCGGGGAACAGGTCGACCTTGACGTTCTCCAGGAACTCGATGGAGTTGCCGACGCTGTTCTGGATCTCGAGGACATCCTTCAGCCATTCGCGTGCCCGGCTCTGGGCCGTGCGGCTGGATTCGCTGCCGGCCTTGTACTGCCAGTGTGCGGCGATCCCGCTCTCGGCCACGCGATCCATCTCGGTGGAGCGGACTTGCACCTCGATCGGGGCGCCCTGCGGGCCGAACAGGATGGTGTGCAGCGACTGGTAGCCGTTGGACTTGGGGATCGCGATGTAGTCCTTGAAGCGCCCCGGAACCGGCTTGTAGAGGTTGTGCACCACGCCCAGGGAGCGGTAGCAGGTGTCCACGTCGTCGACGATGATGCGGATGGCGAAGACGTCGAACACGTCTTCGAACGAGTGGTGCTTGTCGCGCATCTTGCGGTAGATGCTGTACAGGCTCTTCTCGCGCCCGGAGATGCGCCCGGTGATCCCGGAAGCCTCCATGCGCGAGCAGATCGCCTGCTCGATGTTCTTCATCGGCTCGCGGCGGTTGCCGCCGGCCCGGTGTACCGCGCGTTCCAGTACCGCGGCGCGCCACGGGTGCTTGGCCGAGAAACCGAGTTCTTCCAGCTCGCGGCGCATGGCATTCATGCCCAGTCGCTGCGCGATCGGGGCATAGATCTCGAGGGTTTCCTTGGCGATGCGGCGGCGCTTGTCCGGGCGCATCACACCGAGGGTGCGCATGTTGTGCAGGCGGTCGGCCAGCTTGATCAGAATCACCCGAATGTCGCGGGTGATCGCCAGCATCATCTTGCGGAAGTTTTCCGCCTGCGCCTCGGCCTTCGACTGGAACTGCAGGTGGGTCAGCTTGGACACGCCGTCCACCAGCTCTGCGACCTCCTCGCCGAACTCGGCGCGGATACGGTCCTTGCTGGTGGCGGTGTCCTCCATCACGTCATGCAGGATGGCGGCGCTGATCGCCTGGTGGTCCATCCGCATCTCGGCCATGGTGCGAGCCACGGCGAGCGGGTGATAGATGTAGGGCTCCCCGGTCTTGCGGGTCTGGCCTTCGTGCGACTCCGCGCCCAGGAGATAGGCGCGATAGACCTCCTCGACCTCTTCCGGCTCGAGGTAGGACTCGAGCTCGGAACATAAATCGCTGATCAGGAATCGGGTCGAGTCGCCCGGTACCGAGGAGGGGGCCCCGGGCGAAGCTGGCTGCCCAGCGGCCATTCAGAAAATCTCCTAGCGCTCGTCGGCTTCCAGCTGTTCCAGATGACGGATGGTGCTGAAGTCCAGCATCTGGTTCTGGGGCCGTTCGTCGTGTTCGTCGAACACCTCGATACCGACCACGCCGGCGGCGATTTCGCGCAGGGCGATTACCGTGGGCTTGTCGTTGTCCTCGGGTACGCGGGCTTCCTTTCCGTGGGCAATGTGGCGGGCCCGGCGGGCAGCCATCAGCACCAGCTGGAAACGGTTTTCGACATTTTCGAGGCAGTCCTCGACGGTGACGCGTGCCATCGGATACTCCGGTCAGTAAATTCTTGAAACTTGCATGTTACGCCGACCCATGCGCGCCCGCCAACAGATTCCCGATCGTGGATGCGGATCGGATCTCCTGTTCCACGGTGCGCAGGCGGTTGGCGCGGAAGATACAGGCCAGATCGCGCACGGCCTGGTCGAAGTCGGCATTGACCACGGTGTAGTCGTACTCGCGGAAATGCGTGCAGTCGGATTCGGCATCCCGCAGACGGCGCTGGATCACGTCTTCCTCGTCCTGCCCGCGGCCGCGCAGGCGGCGTTCCAGCTCGTCGCGCGAGGGCGGCAGGATGAAGATGGAATGCGCATCCGGCACGGCGGCGCGCACCTGGCGCGCACCCTGCCAGTCGATCTCTAGGATCACGTCCACCCCGGCGTCCAGGCGTTCGTCGACACTGGCGAGCGCGGTGCCGTAGAAGTTGTCGAACACCTTGGCGTGTTCCAGCAGCTGGCCGTCCTCGATCATCCCGAGGAAGGTCTCGGCGCTGACGAAGTGGTAGTGCTGTCCGTCGACCTCGCTGGCGCGCGGCGTCCGTGTGGTATGCGAAACCGAGACCTCCACCGCCGTCACCGATTCAAGCAGTGCGGCGACCAGGCTGGTCTTGCCGGCACCCGAGGGCGCGGAAACGATATAGAGGGTGCCGCGAACGGCCGGGGTATTGGCGGTCATGGACGTGTCCGCAGGGCCTGAACGTGATCGGGATCTGGCCGCTTCCGGATGGGCCGCTTGAATCGGGCCACAGGCCGGAAGACCAGGGTCAAGAAGAAGGTTGGTCGGAGTGAAAGGATTCGAACCTTCGACCCCTGCCTCCCGAAGGCAGTGCTCTACCAAGCTGAGCTACACTCCGAACCGAGCCCGCTATTATGCCGAGCCTCGCGGGGCGTGTCCATGCCCCGGGCGCTGAAAATCCTATCGGTAACGGTCGCCCCGCCATGCGGCGTGGGTCGCGCCGCGTCAGTGGTTGCGCCCGACGGCGAAACGGGCGAGATCGATCAGGGCCTGACGCTGGGGCGAATCGGGCAACGTGGAGATCGCCTCGATGGCGGCGTCGGTTTCGGCCTCGGCGCGAGAGCGGGTGTAGGCCAGGCCGTCGGTTCCGTGTACGGCCTGCAGCACGGCGTCGACCTGATCGCGGCCGCCTTCTTCGATCGCCCGGCGCACGACGGCCTGCTGATCGGGGGAGCCCACGCGCAGCGCATGGATCAGCGGCAGCGTGGGCTTGCCCTCGGCGAGGTCGTCGCCCATGCGCTTGCCGGTCACCTCGTCATCGGAGGAGTAGTCCAGGACGTCGTCGATCAGCTGGAAGGCGGTGCCCAGGTGCATGCCGTAGCGGGCCAGCGCCTGCTCGTCGTGTTCCGAGCGTTCGCCCAGAATGGCGCCCAGCTGGCAGGCGGCCTCGAACAGCTTGGCGGTCTTCGACTGGATCACGTGCATGTAGCGCTGCTCGTCAACGTCGGCGTCGTGGCAGTTCATCAGCTGCATCACCTCGCCCTCGGCGATCACGTTGGTCGCGTGGGAGAGGATCTCCATGACCCGCATGGAGCCGACTTCGACCATCATCTCGAACGCGCGCGAGTAGAGGAAGTCGCCGACCAGGACGGCGGCCTCGTTGCCGAAGATGTGGTTGGCGGTCTCGTTGCCGCGGCGCAGCTCCGAGGCATCCACCACGTCGTCGTGCAGCAGGGTCGCGGTATGGATGAACTCCACCACCGCCGCCAGTGTCACCGGGTCCTGGCCCTGCACATGGCAGGCCCGCGCCGACAGGGTGGCCAGCAGCGGTCGCAGGCGCTTGCCGCCCGAATGGATGATGTAGTGTCCGAGTTGGTTGATCAGCACCACCGGCGAGCTGAGGCGTTCGCGGATGCACTGGTCGACGGCCTGCATGTCGTCGGCCGCCAGTTCTCGGATCGAATCAATGGACATAGGGGCAGGGAAGCAGGCTCGTGAGCTCGTCGGGAGGGGCGAAGGCATGCTAGGGAAACGCTGCCCAATGTACAAGTTCGCGTGGACGCCGGCGCGCCGATCTAAGGCGGCCTGCTGAAAGACGGGGAGTGCGGTGTTGCCGGGCGTCGGCGGAGATTGGGAAAACGGTGCGCCAGCGCGCACCAGCCCCTGCGCGTTCCTGCCGCTTGACGGCTTCCCGGCATTGACCCGGGGGCGAAGCGCTGCTAGCATTTCCGCCCTTTCGCGAGACCAGCTCCCAATTGGCTGGTCCACACAAGGTATCGCAACGGAGTCCCAGGGAAATGTACGCGATCATCGCAACAGGTGGTAAACAGTACCGCGTCGCCGAAGGCGACGTGATTCGCATCGAGAAGCTCGAGGCCGAGGCCGGTTCCGAGGTCGAGTTCGACCAGGTGCTGATGGTCGGTGCGGGTGACGATGTCCGCGTCGGGGCCCCGCTGGTGGACGGTGGCAAGGTCACCGCCAAGGTCGAAGACCATGGCCGCGCCAAGAAGATCCACATCATGAAATTCCGGCGGCGCAAGCACTCCCAGAAGCAGATGGGACACCGCCAGCATTACACCACCGTGCGCATCACCGGCATCGCCGGCTGATCGCCGCAGGCATTCAGGAGAGCTGAACCATGGCACATAAAAAGGCAGGCGGCAGTACCCGCAACGGGCGCGATTCCGAGAGCAAACGCCTGGGCGTGAAGCGCTTTGGCGGTCAGGTCGTACGCGCCGGCAACATCCTCGTTCGTCAGCGCGGGACGCAGTATCATCCCGGCGAGGGCGTGGGTTGTGGCAAGGACCATACGCTGTTCGCCAAGGTTGACGGCCAGGTCGTCTTCAAGGTGGGCGGTCCGCACAACCGTCGTTTCGTGAGCATCCAGCCGCAGCAGTAAGCTGGCCGGACAGCGAAGCGTTCGCGAAAAGCCCCGTTCGACGGGGCTTTTTTTGTTCTGTACTTCGGGAAGCAAGCAATGAAGTTCATCGACGAGGCCACTATTACCGTAAAGGCCGGCGACGGCGGGAATGGCTGTGTCAGCTTCCGCCGCGAGAAATACATCCCCTTTGGCGGGCCCGACGGGGGTGACGGCGGAGATGGCGGCTCCGTATGGCTGGTGGGCGACGAAGGCCTTAACACCCTGGCCGATTTTCGCTACCAGCGCCGGTTTGATGCCGAGCGTGGCGAGAACGGCAAGGGGCGCAATCGTACGGGGTCTTCCGGCGAGGATCTGGAGATCGCAGTGCCGATCGGCACTCAGGTGCGCGATGCCGAGACCGACGAGATCCTGGGGGATGTGACCCACGAGGGTCAGCGTCTGCTGGTCGCTCAGGGTGGCTTCCACGGGCTCGGCAATACCCGGTACAAGTCCTCCACCAACCAGGCGCCCCGTCAGAGCAAGCCGGGCACCCCGGGCGACCTGCGCAAGCTGTCGCTGGAGCTGATGGTGCTGGCCGACGTCGGTTTGCTGGGGCTGCCGAATGCCGGCAAGTCCACGCTGCTGGCGCGGGCCTCGGCCGCGCGCCCGAAGATCGCCGACTACCCGTTCACCACCCTGATCCCGCAACTGGGCGTGGTGCGCATCGGGGTCAACCAGAGTTTCGTGATCGCCGACATCCCCGGGCTGATCGAGGGCGCGGCCGAGGGCGCGGGACTGGGGACGCGCTTTCTCAAGCATCTGGCCCGCACCCGCCTGCTGCTGCACGTGGTGGACGTGTCCCCGCCGGACCCGGAGGCCGATCCGCTGGTGGACCTGCGCACCGCGATCACCGAACTGGAGCACCACAGCGACAAGCTGGCGGCCCTCCCGCGCTGGATCGTGCTGAACAAGAAGGAGCTGCTGGATGCCGACGAACTCGCGGCGCTGGTCGAGCGCGTGCGTGCGGACCAGGGCGAGGCGCATCCGGTGTTTACCATCTCCGCGGCGACCGGTGAGGGCGTGGACGCCCTGCTGCAGGCGGTGATGCGCCATGTCGAGGAGGCCGCGCAGGCGGCTGCCGAGGCGGATCGGCGGGGTGCGATGGGGACGCCGGAGGACAAGCCGGAGGACCCCGCGTGACAGCGTCTGCCACACGGGCGCTCCCCGCCATTCGTCGGGTCGTCGTGAAGATTGGCAGCGCGCTGATCACCGCCGATGGTGCCGGGCTCGACCGCCCGGCGCTGGAGTCCTGGGCGCACCAGATTGCGGCGCTGCGCCGGCGCGGGCTGGAGGTGATCCTGGTCTCCAGTGGGGCGGTGGCCGAGGGCATGCGCCGGCTGGGCATGACCGAGCGCCCGCACCAGTTGCACCACGTGCAGGCCGCCGCCGCGGTCGGACAGATGGGCCTGGTTCAGGCCTACGAGCGCGAATTCGCCAGCCACGATCTGCATGCGGCGCAGGTCCTGCTGACCCACGATGACCTCGCCGACCGCTCGCGCTACCTGAATGCCCGCAGCACGATGCTGGCCCTGCTCGAGATGGGCACGATCCCGGTAGTCAACGAGAACGACACGGTGGCCTACGAGGAGATTCGGCTCGGCGACAACGACACCCTGGCCGCGCTAGTGGCCAACCTGGTGGTGGCCGACCTGCTGCTGATCCTGACCGACCAGGATGGCCTGTTCGATCGCGATCCGCGCAAGCATGCGGATGCCCGTTTGATCCAGGAGGGCCGGGCCTCGGATGCCGAGCTTCACCGTTATGTGGCCGCCGATTTCGGTCGCCTGGGCCGGGGTGGCATGGCAACCAAGCTGCTGGCTGCTGAACGCGCGGCACGTTCCGGCACGCATACCGTGATTGCCTCCGGACGCGAGGCGCAGGTGATGGGGCGGGTGCTGAAGGGTGAGGCCCTGGGGACCTGGCTGAAGCCGGACCGTGAACCGCTGGCGGCGCGCAAGCGCTGGCTGGCGGATCAGCTGCACTCGCGCGGGCAGTTGCAGCTGGACGCCGGGGCCGCCCGCGTGCTGCGCGAATCGGGCAGCAGCCTGCTACCGGTAGGTGTGGTCAGCGTCGAGGGGGATTTTCGCCGCGGCGAGATGGTCACCTGCGTGGACCCGGAGGGTGTCGCCGTCGCGCGCGGGCTGACCAACTATGCGGCTAGCGAGATCCAGCGGATCCGCGGGCAGCGCGCGGATCGTATCGAGGCCGAGCTGGGCTACTTGCTGGAGCCGGAGTTGATCCACCGGGACAACCTCGTCCTGCTCTCCTGACCCGCGCTCGAACCACGCCACCCCGGCTCTCCGCTTCGTTCCGGCGGTGATGACGACTGGGGTGGGTGAATCGCTGCAGTCGGCAGGACCCCATATCTGTCGGTCGAAAGCCGTTCCATCCAGACGGGTAGGATGTGATGAGCGCAGCCCAGACGGGTAGGATGTGATGAGCGCAGCGAATCGCATCGTGTCGCGGCCCAGGTTGCCCCAGTTCCCGGATTGATGCGTTTCGCTGCGCTCAACCGCATCCTACCGCCGCACCCGGCATCTCGAGCCCTTCTTTGCAGGGCCCTCGCGTGCTTCCCGTCTTCCTGTCCTCCGCGGTTTTCTCCGTGCTCTCCGTGTGCTCTGTGGTTAATAAACTACTGAGTCTTAGTCCTCGGTGTGAGTGCCGGTGACTTCGAGGTCCAGGTGGCCGCGGGCGAGGCGGGCACGCAGGCGCTCGCCGTTCGCGGTCTGTTCCGCGCTGCGCAGGACCTCGCCCTGCGGTGTCTGCAGGATCGCGTAGCCGCGGTCCAGCACCGCCTCTGGACCCAGCGAGCGTAGCTGGCGTGCGGTGGCATCCAGCTGCCGCTGGCGGGTCGCCAGGGCCTGACGGGTCGCGGTTTGCAGTTGGCGCCGCAGGCGGGCGAGGCCGTCACGTTGTTGGGCGATGTCGTGGTCCGGACGCACCCGCGCCAGGCGCTGGCGCAGGTGATCCAGGCGCATGCGGGCGGAGGCCAGCCGGTTGCCGGGCGAGGCGCCGGCCAGACGCAACTGGGCGTGTTGCAAGCGCACTCGGGCGCGTTCCTCGAGGCGCGACCAGGCGCGCTGCAGGCGTTCGCGCTGGTCGTCCAGAAGTTGGGCGTCGCGTTCCAGTATCTGCCTCGGGTGGCGGCGTTCCAGTCGCGTATGCAGGGCGGTCAGGGTCTGCTGGTGGCGCGCTACGCGCTGGCCGAGCAGCCCTCCCAGGCGTTCGCGGGCGCGCGCTAGCTGGTGGCGCAGGGTGGCGGCATCCGGGCTGACGGCCTCTGCCGCCGCGGTGGGCGTGGAGGCGCGCAGGTCGGCGACGAAGTCGGCGATGGTGGTGTCGGTCTCGTGTCCTACGCCGCTGACCACCGGGATCGGGCAGGCGGCGATGGCGCGCGCGACGCTTTCCTCGTTGAAGGCCTGCAGGTCTTCCAGGGAGCCGCCGCCGCGGGCGAGGATGAGCACGTCGACCTGGACCTCGGCCGCGGCCTGTTCCAGGGCCGCGACAATCTGGCCGGCGGCCTGGGCGCCCTGCACCGCGGTGGGGTAGAGCGTGACCGGCAGCAACAGCGGGAAGCGCCGCGCCAGGGTGCGCTCGATGTCGTGGCGCACATCGCCCTGGGTGGAGGTGATCACGCCCAGGCGGTGGGTCCAGGCGGGCAGCGGCTGCTTGCGTTCGGTGTCGAACAGGCCCTCGGCGGCGAGCTTTTCCTTCAGGCGCTGGAAGGCGGCCAGCAGGCGGCCTTCGCCGGCCGGTTGCAGGGCCTCGACGATCAGCTGGAACTGTCCGCGGGCGCCGTAGATTCCGGCACGCCCCTGGATCTGTACCGCGTCGCCGTCGGCAAAGCGGGCGGCCTGGCGGGAGCGCCCGCGGAACAGCACGCAGCTCACCGAGGCGTTCTCGTCCTTCAGCGAAAAGTACTGGTGCCCGGATGCGTATTGACGCAGGTTCGATACCTCGCCCTCCACGCGCACGAGGCCAAGCCCGTCACGCAGCAGGCCGTCGGCACACTGGTTGAGCTCGGTTACTGAAAAGACGGGGGCGTCGCTCATGGGGGACTCGATGGTTACAGACGGGTGAAGACGCGCTGGAAGACATCGGTGCCGCGCCCGACGGGGTCGACCCGCAGGCGGGCCTCTTCTTCCGCGAGGGCGTGGAACAGGCCGTCCATGGTGTGGTCCAGCACATGCTCGGCCAGGTCCAGGCGGACGTTCGCCAGAAACGGGATGTCGCGCATCCGCGACTCCAGCTCGCGGTGGGTCGTCATGGCCTCCACGGCGTCCAGACTGTGCTCGATCGCGGGACGCATGGCCTCAGTCAGGCGCGGCCGCATCTGGGTTTCCAGATGGCGGGTGGCGGCATCCTCGGGCCCCAGCAGGATGCCGCGGGCATCGTCGAGATCGAGCGCGAAGATCGCCCGGATGAAGGGTTCCCGGGCCTGCCATACCGCATCCTCGGCCGCGCGGTTCATGCGTTCCTCCAGGGTGTCCAGCGGCGCGGCCATGCCGAGCCGACCCAGCGAGCGCCGTGTGGTGGCGAGCACCTCGGGCAGGGGGATGCGCACGTCCGGGTTGCCGTAGAAGCCGTTGCGCCGGCTGAGGGTCTCGGAGGCGGCGTGGGTCGCGATGACCAGCGCTTCGTGCACCGCCTCGATCAACTCCGCGGTCGACAGCCCGGAGAGTTCCGGTGGCCGGGTGATCAGCGAGCGGAACATGTCCTGACCGAAGCGCCACCAGTCGGCGCGGGCGCTGGACGCAGTGGCCAGGCCAAGGCCGGGGGCCAGCAACAGGGCCAGCGCGGTGCGTCGGGTGATGCGGGCCGTAGGCGCGCGCTCGGGCATGGGTCTCGCCTGGCAGGGGGCTCGGGATGGATTCGCATCCTATCAGGGCGCTGTCCGGGCGTCTGCGCACGGCCCTCGCATATGTGTCTGTGCTTGTCCCGGAAGGGCCCGAATTCTATACTGAACGGCTATTTATCCGCCCCCGGGGTTTTCTCCCTTGCGTCCCGGCGGGCCTGGCCTGGAGTGGTGCATGCGGATACTCGGTGAAGCCCTTACCTTTGATGATGTACTGCTGATCCCGGGGCATTCGAATGTCGTTCCGCGTGATGTCGACCTGAGTACCCGGATTACCCGCGAGATCACGCTGTCCGCCCCGGTGGTGTCGGCCGCGATGGATACGGTCACCGAGGCCAACCTGGCGATCGCGATGGCCCAGGAGGGCGGGCTCGGGATCGTGCACAAGAACATGTCGGCGGAGGCCCAGGCCGCCGAGGTCCGGCAGGTCAAGAAATATGAAAGCGGTGTGATCAGCGAGCCGATCACCATCGGTCCGGATGCGAGCATCGGCGACGTGGTCGCGCTGACCGACGCCAATCACATCTCCGGCGTGCCGATCGTCTCCGGCAATGACCTGATGGGCATCGTGACCTCCCGCGATCTGCGCTTCGAGACCCGCATGAACGCCCCGGTCTCGGAGATCATGACCCCGCGCGAGCGCCTGGTTACCGTGCCCGAGGGGGCTGACCGCGAGCTGGTGCTGGAGCTACTGCACAAGCACCGGATCGAAAAGGTGCTGGTCGTCAACGACGACTTCCAGCTGCGCGGGATGATCACGGTCAAGGACATCCAGAAGTCCACCGAGCACCCGCATGCCTCCAAGGACGAGCGGGGCCGTCTGCGCGTGGGTGCCGCGGTGGGTGTGGGTGAGGGCACCGATGAGCGCGTGGCCGCGCTGGTCGAGGCCGGGGTGGACGTGCTGGTGGTGGATACCGCGCACGGGCATTCCCAGGGCGTGCTGGATCGCGTCGCCTGGGTAAAGAAGCACTACCCGGACGTGCAAGTGATCGGTGGCAACATCGCCACCGCCGATGCTGCCAAGGCGCTGGTCGCGGCCGGGGCCGACGGCGTGAAGGTCGGAATCGGGCCGGGCTCGATCTGCACCACCCGCATCGTGGCCGGCGTGGGCGTGCCGCAGATCACGGCGATCTCCGATGTGTCCGAGGCGCTGAAGGGCACGGGTGTGCCGATGATCGCCGACGGGGGCGTGCGCTTTTCCGGGGACCTGGCCAAGGCGATCGCCGCGGGCGCCGATTGCGTGATGCTGGGCTCGATGTTCGCCGGGACCGAAGAGGCCCCGGGCGAGGTCGAGTTGTACCAGGGCCGCTCCTACAAGATCTATCGCGGTATGGGCTCTTTGGGCGCGATGCAGCAGGGCTCCTCGGATCGCTACTTCCAGGATCCGAACAGCTCGGCCGACAAGTTCGTGCCCGAGGGGATCGAGGGCCGGGTGCCGTACAAGGGCTCGATCGTCGCCATCATCTACCAGCTGATGGGCGGGCTGCGCTCGTCCATGGGCTATGTCGGCGCACACAACATCGAAGAGATGCGGACCAAGCCGCATTTCGTCCGCGTGACCGCCGCTGGCATGCGCGAGAGCCATGTGCACGACGTGGCGATCACCAAGGAAGCCCCGAACTACCGCATGGACTGACCCGGCCCCGATGGCCGGGTATCCCTACCTGACATACTCCCGGCCCGCAGGCCGGGATACCGGATGACCTCATGACCCAGGATCTTCACGCCCACCGCATTCTGGTGCTGGACTTCGGTTCCCAGTACACCCAGCTGATCGCCCGCCGCGTGCGCGAGGCCAGGGTCTACTCCGAGGTGCATGCCTGGGACATGCCGGCGGCCGACATCCGTGCGTTCAATCCCACTGCGATCATCCTCTCCGGCGGCCCCGAGTCGGTGAATGTCGACCAGCCCCCGCGCGCCGAGGACGCGGTGTTCGAGCTGGGGGTTCCGGTGCTGGGCATCTGCTACGGCATGCAGACCATGGCCGCGCAGCTGGGTGGTCGGGTCGAGCCGTCGGAGCGCCGCGAGTTTGGCTATGCGCAGGTGCGCGCTCGTGGTCACACGCCGCTGCTGCGTGACATCGAGGATCACACCACGCCGGAGGGCTACGGTCTTCTGGACGTGTGGATGTCGCACGGCGACCACGTGACCGAACTGCCGGAGGGCTTTCGCCTGATGGCCTCCACGGACTCCGCGCCGATCGCCGGCATGGCCGATCCGGAGCGCGGCTTCTACGGCGTGCAGTTCCACCCGGAGGTGACCCACACCACCCAGGGACAGCGCATCATCGAGCGCTTCCTGCACGATATCTGTGGCTGCGAGGCGCTGTGGACCGCCGACAACATCATCGACGACATGGCCGCGCGGGTGCGCGAGCAGGTCGGTGATGATCACGTGGTCCTGGGCCTGTCCGGCGGGGTGGACTCCTCGGTGGTCGGCGCGCTGCTGCACAAGGCCATCGGCGATCAGCTGACCTGCGTGTTCGTGGACACGGGTCTGTTGCGCGAGGGCGAGGGCGACCAGGTGATGGCGACCTTCGCCCGCCACATGGGTGTGCAGGTGATCCGGGTGGATGCCGAGGAGCGTTTCATGAGCGCGCTGGCCGGGATCGACGACCCGGAGGCCAAGCGCAAGATCATCGGCGGGCTGTTCATCGACGTGTTCGACGAACAGGCCGCGAAGCTGAACAACGTGCAGTGGCTGGCCCAGGGCACGATTTACCCGGACGTGATCGAGTCGGCCGACTCCAAGACCGGCAAGGCCCACGTGATCAAGTCGCACCACAATGTGGGCGGTCTGCCGGAGAACATGAAGCTGGGTCTGGTCGAGCCGCTGCGCGAACTGTTCAAGGACGAGGTGCGCAAGATTGGTGTCGAACTGGGTCTGCCCACCGAGATGGTCTACCGCCACCCGTTCCCCGGGCCGGGCTTGGGCGTACGCATCCTTGGCGAGGTGAAGAAGGAATACGCCAACCTGCTGCGCCGCGCCGATGCGATCTTCATCGAGGAGCTGCGCAAGGCCGATCTCTACGACAAGACCTCGCAGGCGTTTGCGGTCTTCCTGCCGGTGAAGTCGGTAGGCGTCATGGGCGACGGCCGGCGCTACGACTACGTGGTGGCCCTGCGCGCGGTGGAGACCATCGACTTCATGACCGCGCGCTGGGCGCATCTGCCGTACGAGTTCCTCGACCACGTCTCGCGCCGCATCATCAACGAGATCCCCGGCATCTCCCGCGTTACCTACGACATCTCCGGCAAGCCCCCCGCCACCATCGAGTGGGAATAACATCAGTCAGGGCACTGGTTGGGATGGGGCGGTAGACGTGGCAGTATCCTGGTCTATCGCCGCCTAAACCCGGAAAGTCCGTTTGCAAACGCCTCCCCACCCCGGAAACGAACAGGAACGGTTGCGGGCTCTGTGGGCGAGAGCGCTCCTGGATACCCCGGACGAAGAGCGGTTCGACCGGTTGACCCGTGTTGCCAGGCGGCTGTTTGGGGTGTCGATCGCGCTGGTTTCGCTGGTGGACGAAGACCGTCAGTGGTTCAAATCCCGGCAGGGGCTTGAGGCCCTGGAGACGCCGCGTGATATCTCGTTTTGCGGTCACGCGATTCTCGGGGACGGTATCTTCGAGATCAGCGATGCCCGCGCGGATCCCCGGTTTGCCGACAACCCACTGGTCACGGGCGAGCCGTTTATCCGGTTTTACGTCGGCGCGCCGCTGACCACTTCCGATGGGTATCGGATTGGGACACTTTGCCTGATTGACGGCCAGCCGCGGCAGTTGAGCGAGGACGAACGGCAGGTCCTGCGTGACCTTGCCGATGCCGTCGAAGCGGAAATCAACTCGGGCGAGTTGCAGGCGCTCAGTACTGCCCTGGACGACATGCGTCGGCTGGGCGAAGTCATCACCCGTGCCCAGTCGGAGTTCATTCGCGAAGAGGATCGCGATCGGCACCACGTCTTCGATGAATTACTCACGGATATCCTGGAGCTGACGCACAGCGAATACGGCTTCATCGGCGAAGTGCTGCACGCCCCGGAAGGGCAGCCCTACCTCAAGACCTACGCCATTACCGACATCACCTGGAACGCGGAGACCCGCGCCTTCTACGCGGCCAATGCCTCCCAGGGGATGGAATTCCACAACCTGGAGACCCTGTTCGGTGTCGCTCTCACCAGCGGCGAGCCGGTGATCGCCAACGACCCGGCTCGCGACCCGCGCAGCGGCGGTCTGCCCGAGGGGCATCCGGCGCTGGAGGCGTTTCTCGGTATCCCCATCCAGTACGGCGGCGAGCGGGTGGCCATGCTGGGTATCGCCAACCGCCCCGGCGGCTACGACCCGAGTCTGGTCGACTTTCTGCAGCCGTTGCTGGTCACCCTGGGCCAGCTTGTCGATGCGGCGCATACCCAGCGTCGGTACCGCGCCAATCAGGTGGAACTGGCGCGGCTGTCGCGGGTGGCGAGCGAGACCACCAATGGCGTGATCATCACCGATGCCGAGGGCCGGGTCGAGTGGATCAATGACGGCTTTACCCGGCTGAGCGGTTATACCCTGGACGAACTGCGCGGGCGCAAGCCCGGCAAGCTCCTGCAGGGAGAGGGGACGGATCCGGAGGCGGCAGCGCGGATCGGGGAAGCCGTCGCTCGGGGCGAGCCCTTTCAAGTCGATATGCTGAACTACCGCCGGGATAGCCAGGCGTACTGGGTCCGGATCTACGGCAATCCGCTGCGTGACGAGCAGGGGGCACGGCAGGGGTTCATGGCCATCGAGTCCGACGTGACGCGCGAGAAACAGGACGCCGCACGTATTCGCGAGAGCGAGCAACAGTTCCGCTCGCTCGTGGGCAACATCCCCGGCATCACTTATCGCTGCCTGATGGATGAGCACTGGACCATGCTCTACATGAGCGACCAGGTAGACCCCTTGTCCGGCTATCCGGCGAGCGATTTCATCGACAACGCGGTGCGCAGCTATGCCAGTGTGATCCATCGCGAGGATGTGGCGGCGGTTGGTGACGCCGTCGAGCAGGCGCTGCGTGCCGGGACCGACTGGCTCGTCGAGTATCGGATCCGGCATCGCGATGGCGGTATTCGCTGGGCCCAGGAACGCGGTTGCGCAGTGCGGGACGATGCGGGTCGAGTGCGCTATCTCGATGGCTTTATCCTGGATGTGACCCGCGACCGGGAAAACCGCGAACAGCGAGAGCGCCAGCTCGAGGCCTTCGCGGCGCTCAACGATATTGCATCGACGACGACCCTCGGGCTGGACGAACAGCTCGAGCGGGCATTGCGGCTGGGGGCCAACTTCCTGGGGCTGGAGCTGGGGATCGTCAGCCGGGTCCGGGGTGAGGATTACGAGGTGCGCGCCTTTGTCGCTCCGCCCGGCTCGCCGCTGGCGCGTGGCCAGCGCTTTGAACTGGGCAACACCTATTGCGACCTGACCCTGGCGAGCGACGATCTGGTGGCTATCGAGCATATGGCCGCATCGGAAAACCGTGGGCATCCGTGTTACGGACACTTCGGGCTGGAGGCCTACATCGGGGCCATGCTGGAGGTGCAGGGGCAGCGCTACGGTACCCTGAATTTCTCCTCGGTCCAGCCGCGCCTGGGTCCGTTCGGAGATGGCGAGCGCATGTTCGTGCTTCTGCTTGCGCGCTGGGTCGGTTCGGCCATCGAGCGCGACGAGGCTGCACGTGCGCTGAGGCTCAGCGAGGCCCGCCTGCGCGGGCTGTTCGAGCTCTCGCCGGTGGGGATCGCCCTGAACGACTTTGATACCGGCGCATTCGTGGACCTCAACGAGGCCTTGGTGCGCCCGACCGGTTATACCCGCGAAGAATTTACTGCCCTGAGCTACTGGGATGTGACTCCCCGGGAATACGAGCCCCAGGAGTTGCAGCAACTGGAGAGCATGCAGCGTACCGGCCATTACGGCCCGTTCGAGAAGGAATATATCCGCAAGGACGGCAGCCGCTATCCAGTGCTGTTGAACGGGATGGTGGTGCACGACAACACCGGGCGCAAACTGATCTGGTCGATCATCGAGGACATCTCGGAACGCAAGCGCATCGAGCGCATGAAGAGCGAGTTCATCTCTACGGTGAGTCACGAGTTGCGTACACCGCTGACCTCGATCTCCGGTGCCCTGGGCCTGGTGACAGGGGGTGCGGCGGGCGCCTTGCCGGAGCGCATGCAGGAGATGCTCGATATCGCGCACAAGAACAGCCAGCGCCTGGGCGTTCTGATCAACGATCTGCTGGACATGGAAAAGCTGGTCGCGGGCAAGATGCGCTTCGCGATGCAGGTGCAGGCGCTATTTCCATTGCTGGAGCAGGCCGTTCGGGACCACCAGGGCTACGCCGATCGTTACGGTGTCCGCTTGTTGCTGGACGCGGTGGATGCCGGGATCCGGGTCGAGGTGGATGCCGACCGTCTGCAGCAGGTGCTGGCCAATCTGCTCTCCAATGCGGCGAAGTTTTCGCCCGAGGACGGCGAAGTGCGGGTTTCTGTCGCCACCGACGAGGATCGTGTCCGGGTCTCGGTCACGGACCGTGGACCCGGCGTCCCGGAAGAATTCCGCGAACACATCTTCCAGAAGTTTTCCCAGGCGGACGCCTCGGACACCCGTCAGAAAGGCGGCAGCGGTCTGGGGCTGGCGATTACCCGCGAACTGGTGGAACGCATGGGTGGCGAGGTCGGGTTTGAATCGGTGCCGGGTGCGGGTGCGACCTTCTGGTTCGAACTGGCCTGCACCCGCGAAGGGGGTGCCGCATGATGCCGCGTCTGTCGGATCCGGCGTATCGCGGACTCGCGACGTTCGCGCTTGCGCTGCTGGCGGTGGCCGGCAATTACTTCCACCTGCCGCTCCTGTTCGGCCTGGATTTCATCTTCGGGTCCATTGCGGTGATGCTGGCCGTTCTGCTCCTGGGAACGCTGCCTGCCGTCATCGTCGCGATCGCCGGGGGTCTCTACACCCTGGTCCTGTGGGGCGTCCCCTATCCGATGATCGTGTTCGTGATCGAGGCCCTGGTGGTCGGCCTCGTGTACCGGCGCTGGGTGCGCAATGTGGTGCTGGCCGATCTGTTGTACTGGCTGGTCATCGGTATTCCGCTGGTGCTGCTGTTCTACCGCGGCCTGGTCGGGATGGACTGGGAACCGACCACGATGATTGCCCTGAAACAGGGGGTCAACGCGCTGTTCAACACGCTGATCGCCAGCTTGCTGGTGATGCTCTGGCGGCTGTCGGGACGCGGTGAGCAGGCCTCCCGGGGCGACAGGCCTTCGCTGGCGAGCCTGCTGTTTCATGCGATGCTTCCGGTGACCCTGCTGGCAGGTATCGCCCCGATCCTGCACGAAAGCTATACCCAGCGCGGCGAGCAGGAGGCCTTCATGGCGGAGCGTCTCCATGATCGTGCCGTCGATCTGGCGGGTCGGCTTGAAACCGATTACCGGCAGGGCCGCGAGCGCTACGATTACCACCTGGCACGCGTGCAGAGTCGCGAGGACCTTGTGCTGGCCATTGTCTCGCCGGACGGGCAGATGCTCGCCAGCCGCGGCGATGCGCCGATCGTGGGCGAGGGCCCGGAGGGCTCGATAGAGGTCCGCAGCGACGGACTCTCGATCTGGCTGCCGGGTGGATCGATGTCGGCCGTGGGTCGCTGGGGACAGGGTTCCTACTTTCTGGTAGTACCGGTAGAGGCCGACCCCGGAATCGACCGGGTGTATGCGCAGATGCCGGCCGCCCCGGTGGTCAGGGCCCTGGAGGAACAGCGGGTCGAGTTGTTTGCACTCCTGACGGTGATCATCGCCCTGGCCATTCTGGTCTCCGCCGGGCTGAGTCATGCCATCAGCCGCCCCCTGCGCAAACTGGAAGCAGTAAGCGCCGGACTGGGGACGGACATCGCGCAGGGACGTTCACCGGCGCTTCCGGCCAGCCGGATCTTCGAGTACGACGGCCTGGCAGGGACCCTGCGCGATATGTCCCGGCAGTTGGGTGCCAGTTTTCGCCAGCAAGCCCAGGCCCGGGTTGAGCTCGAGTCCCAGGTTCGCGAACGTACCGCGGAACTCGCGCACACGGCGGATCAGTTGCAGGCAGTGCTGGCGGCTGCGTCGGAGTTCGCGATTGTCGTCACGGATCGCAATGGCCTGGTCACCCTGTTCAATCCGGGTGCGGAAAAGATCACCGGTTATGCCGCCGACGACCTGGTGGGCAAGCAGTCACCCGCCCTGTTCCATCTGCCCGAGGAGATTGCCGCGCGCGGCGCTGAACTGAGCACGGCCTATGGGCGGTCTATCGAGGGTTTCCGGGCATTTGTCGAGATCGCGGATCGCGAGGGCGCGGAAACCAGGGAATGGACGTTTGTGCGCCAGGATGGGCAGCACATTCCCGTCTCGTTGACAGTAACTCCGAAGGTCGACAAAGAGGGGAATATCACCGGTTACCTGGGGATCGCCGAGGACATCACCGAGCGCAAGGCCGCCGAGCAGGCCCTGCGCGAGAGCGAACAACGCTTTCGGGATACCGCCCAGCAGCTAACCCTGGCCACCAAGGCGGCACAACTGGGCATATGGGATCTGAATCGGGTCAGTGGCCGGCTTGACTGGGACGAAGGGATGTTCCGGATCTACGGTGTCGCGAAGCAGGATTTCAGGCATGCCGTGGAAGACTGGACCCACGCCCTGTTGCCGGAACACCGGGAGCAGGCGACCGCGGACTTCGAGCGTGGACTAGCTCACCCCGAGAGTCCCTATGAGTCGGAATTTCGCATTCGTCGTGCGGATGGACACATCCGTCATATACGCGCCATGGCCCAGGGCATACCCGGTCCGGAAGGCCGGGTAGAACGGATGATCGGTATCAACGAAGACATCACCGAGCGCAAGCAGGCCGAAATCGCACTGGCAGAGCAGGCCCAGCACACCCAGGCGGTCCTCGACAACATGGTGGACGGGATCATCACTATCGATGCAGATGGAATCATCGGTTCCTTCAATCCCGCCGCCGAGAGGATCTTCGGCTACACGCCTGACGACGTGCTGGGTCGGAACGTGAGCACGCTCATGCCTGAACCGCACCGCAGCGCTCACGACCGCTACCTGCACACGTACCAGACTACCGGAGTGGCGCGCATTATCGGGATGGGTCGCGAGGTGGAGGGGCAGCGCAAGGATGGCCGTCTGTTCCCGATGGAGCTGGCGCTGTCGGAGATCACCCAGCATGGTCAGCCCCTTTACGTGGGCATGGTGCGCGATATCACTGAACGCAAGCGGGTGGAGCGTATGAAGAACGAATTTGTCTCCACTGTCAGCCACGAGCTGCGCACCCCGCTTACGTCGATCTCCGGCTCCCTCGGCATGGTGGCCAGCGGAGCCCTCGGCCCACTGCCGGAAAAAGTGGACGAGATGGTCGCGATTGCCCAGCGCAACAGCCAGAGACTGATGCTGTTGATCAACGATCTGCTGGACATGGAGAAGATCGCGGCGGGCAAGTTGCACTTCGAGATGACATCGCAGACGCTCAAGCCTCTGCTTGAGCAGGCCCTGGAGAGCCATCGCAGCTTTGGCGAACAGCACGGTGTAGAACTGATACTGGAAGGCGACGTGCCCGAAGGTGATGTTCGGGTCGACGGTCAACGCCTGATGCAAGTGATGGCCAATCTGTTGTCGAACGCGGTCAAGTTCTCGCCCCCGGGTGGGGCGGTGCGGGTGGTGGCACAGGCGCTGACCGCGCCGGGCGACTGCGTGCGGGTGAGCGTCGTGGACGAGGGCCCCGGCGTGCCGAACGACTTTCGCGACCGTCTCTTCGAGAAGTTCGCCCAGGCCGATGCTTCCGATACGCGGCAGAAGGGGGGCACCGGACTGGGCCTGGCGATTAGCCGGGAACTGGTGGAACATATGGGTGGGCGCATAGGCTTCGATTCGGTTGAGGGCGAGGGGGCCACGTTCTGGTTCGAACTCCCCCTGGTTCGGGACTGAGTGTCCGTGCCACCGATTGCAGGCCGGTAGCCGCTCGGACCGAAATGAACGCAGTACCGGAACCATCCAGACTGAAGGAATTCGAAGTGGCCGAATTGCAGCGCATTCTCTATGTCGAAGACGAACCGGATATTCGGGCGGTTGCCCAGTTGGCACTGGAGACGGTCGGGGGATTTACGGTGAAGGTCTGCGGCTCGGGCGAGGAGGCGGCCCATGATGCCGAGGACTTCGCGCCCGACCTGATTCTTCTGGATGTGATGATGCCGGGTATGGACGGGCCGTCGACCCTTGAGGCCCTGCGCGAGATTCCGGCGCTGGTCGAGGTGCCAGTGGCGTTCATGACCGCCAAGGTGCAGCCCTCCGAGATCGAACACTACAAGTCACTGGGGGCACGTGACGTGATTGCCAAGCCGTTTGACCCCATGCAGCTGGCAGATGAGGTACGGCGGATCTGGCAGGGGGCGGTATGACGCCGAATGATGCCGAGCAGGCCCTGACTGAGCGGTTGGAACAACTGCGAGCCCGTTACCTGGAGCGCCTGCCGGGCGAGCTGGCCGAACTGGATGCGCTTCAGGGCACGCTGACGGGCCTTGAGCAGGACCGCGACGTGTTGGCGGAACTGGAGCAGCGCCTGCACAAGCTGGCGGGTTCCGGTGGCAGTTTCGGTTGCCCGGTACTGAGCAGCGCGGCCCGCGCGCTGGAGCAGCGCATCGGGGGCTGGCTGGAGGCGAACGAGTTTTCCCTGGAAGCATCGGCTCGGCAATCCCTGGCGGAGGACATCGCGGCACTGGCCCATACGATCAGCGAAAGCCCGGAAAGCCCGGCCGCGTCGGTGCTTCCGGCGGATCGCGCTATCGCGGACGAGGCCCGATCAATCTGGCTGGTGGAGGACAATGCGGACCTGGGCTGGCAACTCGGGCAACAACTCGAGTCCTTCAACTACCGGGTGCGTTGGTTTCGGGGCGTCGACGAATTAAAGCGGGCAATCGAAAATCAGCAGCCGGATCTGCTACTAGTGGACGTGACGCTGGAGCAGGGCCGCGAAAATGCGACCGAACGGCTGGCGGACTGTCCGGAGATTCAGGCGCTGACGTGTCCGCTGATCTTCCTCTCCGCGCATGATGATTTCCCGTCGCGCGTGCGCGCGGTGCAGCTGGGGGCGCAGGGCTATTTCCTCAAACCCCTAGATGTGCCGCGTCTGGTCAATCGCATCACGCAGATTTTCGAAGCGCAACGTGCGCCACCGCAACGTGTGCTGATCGTGGACGACGATGCCGATCTCGCCGAGTACATGCGCCTGGTGCTCGAAGTGGCCGGGATGGAGGCCCGGGTACTGGAGACACCGCAGGAGATCATGGACACGATTGCCGCGTTTCGGCCGGAACTGGTTCTGATGGACTTGTATATGCCCGAGTACGCGGGGACCGATCTGGCCGGGGTGATACGTCAGCACGAGGCCTACACGAATCTTCCGATCGTCTATCTTTCTGCAGAGACCGATCTCGAACGACAGATTGATGCCATGCGTTCGGGTGCAGATGACTTCCTGACCAAGCCGATTCCCGATCTGCAACTGGTGGCGGCAGCGCGCTCGCGGATTGCACGCGCCCGCCAGCTAGAGGAATACATCAGCAAGGACAGCCTGACCGGGTTGCTCAAGCATGCCAGTATCAAGGAGGCGGCCAGTCGCGAGGTGCTGCGCGCCCGGCGGATCGGTCGCCCCGTGACGCTGGCGATGCTCGACATCGACCATTTCAAGGTCGTCAATGACACCTATGGCCATGCGGCGGGCGACGTGGTGATCGCCTCGATCGCGACCCTGCTGCGCCAGCGTCTGCGTCAGTCCGACATCATCGGCCGCTATGGCGGGGAAGAGTTTGTGGCCGTGCTTCCGGATTGTGAGGCGGAGCACGCCCGTCAGGTAATGGAGGATATCCGTTTGAATTTCGCCTCGCTGGAATTCGCTCAGCTAGGTGAGCGTTTCGGCTGCACCGTCTCCATCGGCCTGGCGTGTTCAGGCCAATACCCCGAGTCCGATGGTGACGACCTGCTGGTTGCCGCCGACGAGGCGTTGTACGCGGCGAAGCGGGGTGGCCGCAATCAGGTCCAGCAGCCGCCCCCGTCTTTCGCGCGCGGTAAGACGAACTGAGGTCGCCCGTATGACCGGGGTGGGGCTAGGGTTTTACAAGTTTGGTGCTGCGTGCCTTGGATGAGATGAAGGCGAAGAACTCATCGGCTCATGACAACAGCGTGATCCACTACAGTATTTGGCTTCATCGAGAATCTCCGACTATCCAGTGACTGCTCGCGCAGCACTCGCTCCTCCCCTGGCGGCCGATGCAGGTTCACCTGGGCGCGCTGAATATGGAGCCATACCCCGTTGGCGTATCCCCGGCCTAGATGCGGATGCCCGCGTGGCTCGGCGGATGAGTGTGTTGGTCCGTGATGGGGGTGGAGTTGGTGCTTTTGTTCGCTACCGCGCAGACGGGGGGTGGCCTGTGCGAGAAACTTTTCGTTGCTTGTCAGTGGAATCTGACCGGCGTTTATCCATTTTCCACCACAGCAACGGGAAATCACCATGAATACTCCAGGCAGTAGCGAACACGCCACTACAGACCGGCTCTCCGAGCGTGCCCACGAGACCGTAGACAAAGCCGCCAGGGGCGCGGGCAAGGCCGAAGAAAGGATCCGCCATGAGGCCGCGAGCGCGGAGGAGAAAGCGAGGGAGGCCGGGGCGAAAGTCAAGGAACACTCCGACGAGGCCCTGCAATCAATTAGTGGCTTCGTGCGGGACAATCCTTTGCTTTCCCTGGGTCTCGCCTTCGCCGCGGGGACCTTGGTCTCTGCTTTACGACGCCGTTGATCGTGTTCCGTGGCCACCAGTTAAGGCAGGAGGCCGCGCACTTGCGCGGCCGAATTGATCACGGTGCCGGCCTTGTTCGCTGGCGGATCGACCGCTTGCTGCACCGGGCACGGGCCCTGGCCCGCCGGCCTGCTGTGCTGGCTATTGCCTTTGGGTGTGGCCTGTTGGCCGGTCGCTTGGATATGCCCGGCATCAAATATACCTATGGAATTCTGGCAGGCCAGATGAAAGCCTGGCGGATTGCATCCAGTCTGATCGGCTCGCCGCTTCGCTGACCGCGACTTATTTCTCGGGGGATTGCGGTTCTGCTTCCGGGGGTTGCTGCTCTGCAGCGTCAACGAGCGATCTCGCCTGGACGAGCAAGCTGTTAACGCTCGCCCGGCTTTCACGGAACGTGAGGTCGCGGGTGATGTGCCGGAGTCGCCAGAAGGCCAGCGCCGCCAGCACCAGATGTGCCAGCGTTACCGTCAGCAACGCGCCCGTCAGGCTGAAGGCCTGCAGGCTGGCCAGGGTGACCACGAGACTCGCCCCGGCAAACAGCCAGCCGCCCACCAACAGAAGCGCAATCATCACGGTGAGCCCGATCATCATCAGCACCGTGTGTCCGAACAGCCGCGCCTCTACCGCAAGAAGGCGAGCGATGTCCGCCGCCAGGGTCTTCAGGATTTGCGTGATGTCCTGGCTGTGGTCGTGACCGCCGTCCTCGTCCTGACTGGGATCTGTTTCCTTCATGGTCGTGCGTCCTCCCGGCTGCTCAGCGCGTGTTTCAGGCTGGACTTGATTTCACCCCAGATGGCCACAAAGAATGCCGTCAAAGGAATCGCGAGTACCATCCCGATAATCCCGTTCAGGGCTGTGCCCCAGAAGAACAGGGAAATGATGACAAGTGCGGGGTGCAGGCCAGAGCGGTTGGACATGATCTTCGGCGTCAGCAACCAGCTTTCGATCAGTTGTATCACTGCGAACGCCAGTACGGTCAGCATCAATAGCTCAATGCCGCCATCCGGTTGAAGGTAGGCCAGGGGCAGAATCACCAACAGTCCGATCAGGGTTCCCAGGAAGGGGACGATGTTCAGCAGTCCCAGCACGAGCCCGGCAAGCACGCCGTATTGCAGGCCGATCAGCGTAAAGCTGAGTGCATACAGGGCACCCATGATCATGGCGATCATCAGTTGGCCCTG
Source organism: Thioalkalivibrio sp. ALM2T (assembly GCF_000381505.1). Lineage (NCBI taxonomy): Bacteria > Pseudomonadati > Pseudomonadota > Gammaproteobacteria > Chromatiales > Ectothiorhodospiraceae > Thioalkalivibrio > Thioalkalivibrio sp. ALM2T. Next base: position 16,201 of record NZ_KB906568.1, on the reverse strand, counting down.
GAAGAAGGCGGTCATGTATCCCACGAAAACATCCATAAAATAGAGTAATTTCTGCTGAGTGCGCCCTTGGAATATGGATAGCAACTCCGATGCCTTTCCCCGCAGCGAGTCACCCGAGAGCAGCGCGAAGAAGAGAAACAGCGGAACGAAGCTGATACCCGCCAACATCCCCAAATAGGACATAACGGTCTCTCCGGTGACTTCCAGAGAAGACTCGGACTCCTCCCCTTTTCCGGCTTCCAGGCGATCCGAAATCATCGCGCTAATTTCTGGAAAGTAAAACGAAAAATGATCCTCCCAGCGCGCCAGGGTCTCGGGCAAGGCGGTTACCAGCTGAACGATCTGGGCGGTCAGGGTGGGAACAAGAAAGAACAACAGGGCGCCGACCCCAAGAAAGAAAATCGCCATCAGCAGCATGATGGCCAGCCATCTGGGTAAGCGAAGCCGGGTCTCGAGAAAATTCACCACTGGATGGAGCACCAGCGCCAGGATGCCTGCGATCGAGAGCGACAGGAGCAGGTTGTAGAACGTGCTCAGTATCCAGCCTAGAGACCACGCAACAATCGCGATCAGCGCGGTCAACGCCACCAGGGACAGCAAGACCGCCGTATAGCGGAACAAGCGAAGCTCGGCCGCGTTGAACAATCGTTTATGCGGGCCTAACTCGGCGCGGTCCTGAGCAGCCCTCCTGCCCCCTTCATCGAGGGATTCCTCCGTGTCGTGGGGCATTGTGGGGGCCTGGCTCAGGTCCTTGACGTTTTGCCGAAGAAGAACAACCCGACACCGGCCGCTGCGGAAGCCGCGCCCAAGACCAGAAACCAAATCGTGGAGTCCGTGAAACGGCCGGTAACGGCCTCGGTCACCTGGTCGCCGAGACTTTGGGAGGACCGATACGCAAAGAACAGCAGGATCAGGCCCACAACAATCAAAACAACTGCCAGGATCTTGTTCAGTGCCAGAGTTTCATTAGTCGCCATGGTTAATCGTCCTAATGGATGAGGGGTCGTTAATCCGTTATTCAATGATGGCGTTCGGGAAAAGTCGCGGTGCTGGAAACCGCGACCGTCAATAGTGTCCACCATGCATGGGGGCGCCTACACGGATAAGCCGGCCACAAGGGTCCATCGGTACCTCGCGCGATCACCCTGCAGCGTGATCCCTGGTGTAGTAGGAATCCACGGTTGAATGCCAGGTGGCGTCGGCCATGTTGGGCCATTCATCCTTGGGAAACCCTGGTGCGTTCTTTAACCACTCGGGATCGGCGTCAAGCAAAAATCGCTTGTGCTCCTTGTCGTGCTTCAAGGCCTTCCACGGGATCGCGAATAAACGGTCACCCATGCCTAGAAAACCGCCTGAGGCCAGGACCGCGTACCGTATTTCGCCCTCGCTGATGTCAAGCATCACGTCCAGGATCTTGCCGAGCTTCTCTTCCCGCAGGTTGCAGACCTCGTCACCGGTAATGGTGCTGGCGCTCACTAGCGTGGGTCCGACATGGGTGTCGTTGGAGGCTTCTTGGCCACCTTTCGCGCCGGGTGCAGAGCCGATCATTCGGTTTTCTTCTTGGCGTCGCTCTTGAGGTCCCCGTACTTGGCTTGAGCCTTGCCGGCATGCTTTTCGGCCTTACCCTTGACCTCGGTGCTCTTGTCGCCGGTAGCCTTGCCAGCAACTTCTTTTAGCTTCCCTTTGGCTTCTTTCCCATGACCTTTGGTTTGATCCTTGTTCATCAGATAATCTCCAGGTAGTGGTACCGCTCGTTGTCGGCCTCTTCCAGGCGGTCAGTAGAGGCAGCTTGAAGCTTCCAAACTAGGGCAAGCCCGGGGGTGGGTCTGTGCGCTGCCCAACATATACAGAGGCCCTGGAAGACCACGGGATCAAGAGCCCGTGTGCAAGGATGTTGGAGGCGAAGTGGGATCATGGGCGGTGGGGAGGGCGTGGCGCCCCGTGCGCCCGCGAGGGCTTTCGCACGAGCGAGGCGGGTTCCGATGGAGATCCCTGCATGCCGCGTGGAGGCATCGCCGGATCAGAGCTGGGACTTGATCGGTAGCAGGAGCTTCTCGGAGAGCTTTTCCCGCAGTGGGCGGGTATTCCAGCGCTCAAGGGAATACGGCTTTGCGGCCAGCAGGTCTGTCTCGAAGACGCCCGTCATCTCCCTGGCGAATGCGTCGTTGTAGATGTTCAGACTCGCTTCGTCATTGAGCCGAAGCGATCGCATGTCGAAATTGGTCGATCCGACCGAGACAAACTCGGCATCGATGACCAGGAGCTTGGTATGCAGCATGGTGGGCTGATAGACGTGGATCTCGACCCCTGCGCGCAGGAGCTCGCCCCAGTCGGCCTTCGAGGCGATTTTGACGGTAAGCGCGTCGATGTGTGGTCCGGGTAACAGGATACGGACGCGGACGTCGCGACCGCGCGCCGCCACCAAGGCGTCGAGCAACAGCTTGTCGGGCACAAAATACGACGCGGCCAGGTCGATTGTCGCCTCGGCCGCTGCGATGGCAAGCAGGTACATTAGATGCATGCTCTCGCTGCCGCCGGACGGCGAAGCGATAAACACGTGCGCGTCGATCTGGCCCTCCTCCTGCAAGGCCGGAAAGTAGCTCGGGCCGTTTCGCACCTCGCCGGTGCTTTTGATCCAGTTATCGTTGAAGGCTGCCTGCAACTGCGCCACTACGGGCCCTTCGACCCGAAAGTGCGTATCACGCCATTGCTCTGGGTCCCCTCCGTCGCCGGCCCACTGGTCCGCGATGCCCACCCCTCCGGTAAAGCCAATGCGACCGTCGACCACCAAAAGCTTGCGATGGGTGCGGTTGTTCATGCGTCCGAGGTTGTACCAGCGCAATGGCCGATAGCGATGCAGCTGCACCCCGGCGGCCTGCATGGCATCCAGCAGCGACTGATCCATCTTGGCGCTACCGACCCAGTCGATGATGACGCTCACCTGCACGCCTGCGCGCGCACGGTCGGAAAGGGCTTGTGAGAACTCTGCTCCAATCTCGCCTGACCAGTAGATGAACGTCTCGAAGGTGATGGAGGTTTGTGCCGAGCGAATCGCCAGCAACATTGCCGGGAAAATCTCGTTGCCGTTTTGCAACGCGGTCACTTGATTGCCGCGCACGATGGCGGGGCCCAGCATCACGGACATCTCGCGCCGAAACTGCGGGTCGGAGACCCCGTAGCGATGTTCGATCTTGCGATCGACCACCTCCGCGGATGTGGAGAAGTTTTGCAACAGAACCAGGGTCAGTGTGGTGGCGAGCGCGGTGATGCCAATAACCCAGAACATCGATCGTCGGCTCCCAGCCAGTGACATCGCGGAGGTACTCCAATCGGGTGTAGCGGCCAGGCATTGCGAAGTGGCTCCCTGGCTGGCGCCAAAAACGCGAGGGGGAGCACGTTCATGGTCGGTCCACGACGCGCGGGGTGACCGAACTCAAGTGGTCAGCTCACCAACCATGCCAACGGCGCAAGTCGGATGATGCGACGCTTGTAGACGCCCGTCCGTGCGAAACCGCACGCAGCGTGCCGGGGGTGGTCTATCTCGGAGGTGCGGATGCCATCCGCCCGGTCGCTGGAAGCGAGTGACGTTCGTGAGCAGTGTTTCCCTAGGCACACATCCAGCGCGAACCGCTCTTTTTGGCTTGATACATGGCCTTGTCGGCCGTTTCCAGCAGAGAGACCGGAGAGGTCGCGTCCTTGGGGTAGAACGAGATGCCAATGCTCGCGGAGATGTGGACAGAGGTTTGCCCGATATCGATGGCCCTGGCGAGTTCCCGAGTAATGGTTCTGGCCACACGCTCGACATCCTTGAGCTGTTTGACGCCCGTCACCAGGACGGTAAATTCGTCGCCGCCCAAGCGGCTAACCGTATCCTCCTCCCGGATGCAATGCGTGAGTCGCTTGGCGACCTCCGAAAGTAAGTGGTCACCCGCTTCATGCCCAAACGAGTCGTTGATCGCCTTGAAGCCATCAAGGTCCATGAAGAGGACCGCAAGGGACTGGCCGCTGCGTTTCGCATGGTTGACGCCCTGTTCCAGGCGATCAAGAAAAAGACGTCGATTCGGAAGCCCAGTCAACAGGTCGTGATTGGCGTGATGCCATATTTTTTCCTCGGCGACGGCTTGTTTTGTAATATCCCGAGAGGTGCAGACAATTGCTTCGGTGTTGCGATGCTCGTCGAGTACGGGCGCAAGCACATACTCGAATCGGTCACCCTGACCAGAGGGAAACATGTGGACGAATTTTCCTCGTTGCGTGCACTGGTCAGCAACGACTTTGTCGATGCTGTGCTGGAAGGCCGGGGCGAACGGGAAGCCGAGGTCAAAGCTGGATTTGCCGATGATCGCCTCGGGCGCGAGACCGAAAAGATCGGCTGTGGCCTTGTTTGCGTAAACAAATCGCCCCTCGGGGTCCAGCACATGAATCGGATCTGGCGACGCGACCAGAATGGCCCCGAACAGTCGGGTTTCCATCTCCTTGACGGTCGCATATTGTTCCAGCGATTCGGCGACGGCCTGGTCTATCGCTTCATGAAACCGGGTGAGATCCTCAAGCTGTTGGCCAGCGATCGTTGGGTAATCTTTCGTCCAGTGTGAGACCACGCTCGCGCGCAGGGCGCGAAATTCGGAAACGGTCTCAATGACGCTGAAGCCGCTGGTCTGTCGATCACCGCCGTGGACTTCTGCCCAGGACTCGTCCCCCGTCTTCGGCTCGCAGCCTTTCGATTTGTCGGCCTGTTCCGATTCGCTCTGGTGGGACTCGAGGTCGTCGGCAATGGTCAGCAGCATGTCCCTGGCGTGGTCACGCAGTCCGGTCGTCCCCATCTGGCTGGCATGAAGAAGGGTTCCGGCAAATTCTTCCCAGTCCTGAAGAATCGGCTCCATTTCTTTCCTGAGAAATTCAGCGAGGTGCATAGGGGTATTCATGGATTGGGTTGGTAATAATAGCAGAAGGGGTTGGCGGGTCCGTTTGTGTTGGTTGGGATATTGGTGTTTTTAGATTCATGTCAGGAATGCGAGCTAACTTCCTAAAAAGTGTGAACGGGTTTGCACTTGTTATCATGCGCCGCGGGTTCTGATGAGTGTTATTTTGGATGATGTCACGCGCTCGCCTGTTAATCAGCGTATCCCTGACACCGACGTCGTGGGCTTCGCCGCAGGGGGGATGCGCCAGCAGCGCTGCGGCCCGGTCATGGCGTTCTTCGGGGGCGCTTGCGGGGGTGTCGATTGCACGATGTGCTATCCCACAAGACGTCGCTCCGAGCCCCGTCAGTGTCCTTCGACAAAAGCCTCGGCCTCCCGCTCAAGCCGCTGACGGTCGCGAGCCAGCATTCCGTTGGCGTCTGCCTGAGCCAGCACCATCTCCACCTGGCGTCGGACTTCCGAGAGGACCGCGAACGCCTCGCGTTCCTCGGCGGCCTCGCGGACCCGATCGAGCATGTGCATCAGGTGCCGGGCCGTTTCCGGGTCGCGGGCGGCGGGCTCCCGCAGTCGTTCCGCGCATAACTGCACGAGGTCGGCAGGGTCCCAGCCGAACTCGTCGTAGATACAGCGGCCGTCCTGGTCCTTGTCGTGCAGCCGCGGCAGCCCCCGCTCGACGATCTCCACGAGGACGGCTTCCAGGTGGACCAGCACCTCGTGGGCGGTCGCGGTGTCCGCGTGTGCCTGCAACGCGAACGTCCCGACGTCGACCAGCTGGCTCACGGCGAAGGCGAGGTCCATATCAGCGCTGCGGGTGCGGGCAAGGCTGATCGCTTCGGCCACGCTGTCGAGGTTGGCATCGGCGGGGGAGACGAGCGCGACCGTGCAGCGGGGGGTGACAAACTCACCAACGCGGCAACGGAGATGTACGACCCCGCCGGCCGGCAGCGCCTTGCGCATCCGGTCGATGTCGATGCCGGTAACCCAGCCGGTGCCCGGGGCCAGGACCGTCCGCGCTGCGGACGTGGGCGGTGGCACCTCGCTGATCTCGACCCGAGCCCCGGGGTGGCGATCGAGTACCTTGAGGGCGTTATCGGCGAGATGGCTGACCAGTTCCGACAGCGACAGACTGCGCGTGGCGTGCTGGATCGCCAGCAGTACTCCCGCCATCGCGGCCAGTGCGATGATTACCGCCAGCACCGTACTGACAATGGGCGCGGCCGCCTGTTCGTCGGAGGGCATCCTTACCAGGATGACCAGCACGGCCACGACGCCTGCCGACATGAATGCGAGCAGATTCCGCTGGAAGCGGTCGTCCAGAAAGGTCAGCAGCGTCCGGGGCGAGAAGTGGGCGGCCATCAGGCCAACCACGACGGTGCGCATCCAGAGGCCGAACACCGCGACCGTGATCAGGCCCCCGGTCACTGACCCCAGCAGGACCCGCGCGCTACCCACAGTGCCGAGCTCGACGGGCGGGGGCCACAGCCATGCGGTGTCCACGGCCAACGCCGCCAGGCCCACGCTCACACCGGCCGCCATCGCCATGCCCATCGCCACCGTGATTTCGCCAAGGCGGAGGGTGGCCCAGTAGGGCCGGGGCCTGCCGCGGTTCGTCTCCCCCATGCTGTCACCTCCAAGTGGTGACTGATTGGCGTGTAGAGGCCCCTCGGCGATTCCTGACGAATCAGTTCGGGCGGATGTGCTCCGTAGAGTCACCGGGCGGGATCGTTGTGTCGGTGCGTTGCCACACTGAGGGGCGCAGCACTCTGATCATCTGGACCCGGGAGCAGAAGCCCGCGGCAGCCATGTCGACATGAGCTGGAATCGGGGTGCGCTGGTGCCATCGGCCGCGCGGAGCTAAGCGCGACGCCGCACATAAATGGACGTGCCGGCGTGCTATACGGATCGTGTGCCTTGTTGGAGCCATTCAGAATGCCAATGAACCATGTCGACCAGGATGCCGCAGCGGGGCTCTGGGAAGAATGTGACCCGCCGTGCCTTTCGCTTTATCAACCGACTCATCGGGATCACCCGGACAATGAGCAGGATCCAATACGCTTCAAGAATCTGGTGAAAGCGCTGGAGGACTCGCTGCGACAAAAGTTTGCGAGCGACGAGATCCAGCTCTTGCTCGAACCCTTGCTGGCCCTCGCGGACGATCGCGAGTTCTGGAACTGCACCTTCGACGGCCTGGCCGTGTTGCGCGACAGGAATCGGTTTCGGGTCTACAAGCTCCAGCGCCCGGTACCCGAATTGGCGGTTGTGGCGGACAGCTTCCACACCAAGCCCTTGCTGCGCATCCTGCAATCGGCGGATCGCTATCAGGTGCTCGCCTTGAACCGGCACGAGATGAAGGTGTTCGAGGGCAACCGTGACGCCCTGGATCAGATCACGCCTGCCGATGGCGTGCCGCAGACGATCACCGAGGCGCTCGGTGACGAACTCACCGATTCCCGCCAGACGGTCTCGGCCTACGGCGGCAGCGGCGGTGGCCAGGCCCCCATGCACCATGGCCATGGGGGCAGGAAAGCCGAACTGGACGACGATGCGGAGCGATTCTTCCGCGCGGTCGATCGCGCGGTCCTGGAACACCATTCCAAGCCCTCCGGCCTGCCGCTGCTACTCGCCGCCCTGCCGGAGCACCACCACATGTTTCACGCGCTCAGCCACAACCCTTTCCTGATTTCCGAGAGCCTGGACGTGCATCCGGATGCGCTTGCGTCGAACGACGACTTTCGCGAGCGGGTCTGGCAAACCATCGAACCCCGCTACCTCGAGCGCCTGTCCGGGCTGGTGGATGCCTTCGGCAGTAACCAGCCGAAGGGCCTCGGCTCCGACGACCTGGCCGAGGTGGCCCGGGCCGCCGTGGGCGGGCGCGTGGCGACCCTGCTGATCGAAGCGCGCCGGGAAATCCCCGGTCGGGTGGATGCGACGACCGGTGAGCTTGAGTTCGACGATCTCTCCCACCCCGAAACGGACGACGTGCTCGATGACCTGGGAGCCCTGGTGCTCAAGATGGGCGGCGAGGTGGTCGTGGTGCCGAAGGAACGGATGCCGACCGGTACGGGAATCGCCGCAATCTACCGCTACTGAGGCAAGTGACATGCAGATTCAGATCAACACGGATGACAACATCGACCAGTCCGGTGCACAGCCGGAGCAGACCGAAGCCACCATCAGAAACGTCCTGGAGCGCTTTGCGGATCAGGTGACGCGCGTGGAGGTTCACCTCAGCGACGAGAACAGTGACAAGAAATCCGGCAACGCCGACATACGCTGTCTGCTGGAAGTCAGGGTCGAAGGTCTCCAGCCCGTGGCCGTGACCGACGAAGCGATGACCGTGGGACAGGCTGTCGATGGCGCAGCACGCAAGATGAGGCGTTCCCTGGACAGCACGCTTGGAAAGCGGAAGAACCACTGAGGTTACCGGCCAGCACCGATCGCCGTTGGCCAATGGTGACCTGTCGAAAAGCGGATGAAACACCCTGGAGATCCTGGTACTAACGAAGTGGGCCTCAAGCCCGTTCCGGACCTGGGCGGGCGCTTTCTGGCGTTGCTCGCCGAGGCTACGTATCCCTGTGTGGGGGCCAAGTCCGCGTTGGCCCGTGGCTCGATCGAAACTCATGAGTTCGGCGCTCTAGGGAAACACTGATCAATGAACGCGTTCGCGTTGGTACCCCAGGTTTTCCGAGACAAGGCGCGTCGTGCAACAGGTAGTGGTTCTACCTGTAAGCGGCGCAACGCAGGATCGGGGAACCTGGGGTGCCAACCCCGCAAGTTATTGAAAGGAGGGGCTCGGCCGCCCGTTGCGGACGAAAACGGGCGCGCGCACAGCGTTGCGGCTCCCTTGTGCAGAATGACTGCACGGCAGTCACCGCGCCTTGTTCGCACGCAAAAGCGACTCGAGCGCGAACGCGTTCATTGATCAGTGTTTCCCTAGGGGATCCCGGCAATGACCGGGCGATCCTGGATGGCCTTTCTCGATTCGTTGCCCTGATCGAAGCCAGTACTTGCAACGAGGATATCGTGCACTCTTATGTCGCCCTGTTCAGTGGGCCAGGCGATATGAGCGAGCTTCGTTTCGAGTCCTTGATGTGGTCGCAGTTGTGGCGAATCCACAAGCTGGACGTTCTGGCAGGCAATCCTCCTGCCGGCGATGTCAGCAGCGATAGTGACAGCCCGCTGTTCAGCCTGAGCATAGCGGGGCATCCGTTCTTTGCCATTGGGCTTCACGCAAACGCTTCGCGGCTCGCCAGAGGGTTTTCCAACCCGGTATTGGTGTTCAATTCTCACCGCCAGTTCGAGAAGCTAAGAAAGGATGGACGTTTCAAGAAGATTCAGGCAGCGACTCGGGCACGTGATATCGCGTTGCAAGGATCCCGAAACCCCAATCTGGCCGAGTTTGGAGAAGCAAGTGAGGCCAGGCAGTACAGTGGCCGTGAAGTCGAAGCCAACTGGAAATGCCCATTTCATTTCAAGGAGAAGCCGTGAACACGGACGTACCGACGGTGAGAATCCCTCCCTGCTCCGCGCAGACGGTCGAGCTTGGCCCTGGAGACGAACTGGTGGTGATCGATCCCGAAGGCCAGCAGGTAAGCGATGTGGTCGCATTCGGGAATCCGGATCATGGGGAGTATCTGTCTTCAGGGCGTTCTCTTGACTATGCCTCACGCCTTTGGCTCACGACGGGCGATGTACTGTACTCGAACCGCAGTCGGCCAATGTTCACCATCATGGAGGATACCTGCGGCCGGCATGACTTCACTTTGACACCTTGTTCGAAAGACACCTTCAGAATCATCTATGGGGAGCACGAGGGTCGTCCGGGTTGCGAAGGCAATCTGGCGACGGCACTGGCCCCTTACGGCATTGGTGTCGATCGTATTCCCATCGCATTCAATGCGTTCATGCATGTGTCGATCGACGCCACAACGGGGGCGTTCGGCGTTCTGCCTCCGCTCAGTAAAGCCGGGGATTTCGTTCGCCTGCGCGCCGAGATGCCCCTCGTGGTGGCGATGTCCGCATGTTCCGCCGGGCAGTCGAATAATTTCTCGTTCAAGCCGATCGATTTTCAAGTTGTGCGCAGAAATCCGCCGTCATGCTCGAATGGCTGACACCGGAATTCGATGGGTACCGCATGCTCGGTCACCTGCGCGATCTTGTATTGGCCTACCTGCTCGCGATTCCGAGTGCCTGGGACCGGGAAGTCCGCGATCGCGCCGTGGGGCTGCGGACGTTCCCGTTGGTCGCCGTTGCCGCCTGTGGCTACGCGCTGATCGGCTTCTCGGTACTAGAGTCGCCCGACGCACAGGCCCGGATCATGCAGGGCCTGATCACCGGCATTGGGTTCATCGGTGGCGGAGCGATCCTCAAAAGCGGTGGTAGCGTGGAAGGTACGGCCACGGCGGCCAGCCTTTGGGCAACGGGCGCGATCGGCCTGGCAGTCGCCGCGCACCGGTTCGAGATTGCGATCCTCATCAGCATCGCGACGTTTTTGACGCTGCGCTATCTCAAGCCGCTAATGCATGCTTCCGAGAAATCCGGGGAATAACAGGCTGGGTTCGGTACCGCACGGAACGGTTCCGGGTCGGCTGGCTACTGTCTCGGGATGATGCGGATTGCCGTTGTCCTGGTTGTTATAGGCATGGCCCTGCCGGGAGGGGGCATCGCGGCCGAGCCACCGCTCGTCCTGACGCCCCTGGAGTCGGAGGAACGGCTGGAGGCCCCGGCGAGTGTCGGCATTGTGCCGGAAGCGTCCGACGAGGCCATCGCCGCCCGGCTGGAGCGGATTCTGGTTGCAACGGGCTGGTACGAGCAGCCGGCGGTCACGGTCGATGAAGGGGTGGCATTCCTGTATGGCCAGGTCCGCCGCCAGACCCACCGTCAGTGGGCCGGCGATCTGGCACGCAGCACCCAGGACGTGGTCGCGGTCGTCAATCACCTTGAGTTGATCGAGCCGTCGATCTGGGACCTGAGCCCAGCGCTCAGTGGTTTGAACGAGCTCGGCAGAACGGTGCTGAGAAGCCTGCCTTACGTGCTTTTCAGTCTGTTGCTCCTCGCGCTGGCCTGGTCCCTGGGCGTGCTTGTCACGCGGTTGCTGCGCTGGACCACAAAGACCAGTAAACGGAACAATCTGCTGAAGGACGTGGTCGCCCGGGGCGGGGGTGTCCTGGTGTTCGTTGCCGGCTTGTACAGCGTGTTCCACGTGGCCGGGCTGACCAACGTCGCGCTGGCCGTTCTGGGTGGTACGGGGCTTGCCGGCATCGCGCTGGGTATCGCCTTTCGCGACATTACCGAGAATTTTCTGGCGAGCATCTTTCTGAGCGCACAGAACCCCTTCCGGACCGGTGATCTGATCGAGGTCGGGGGAACCCGCGGGTTCGTGCAAAGCATGACGATTCGGGCCACGGTGCTGATGACCCTGGACGGCAACCACGTGCAGGTACCCAACGCGACCATCTACAAGAGCGACATCACCAACTTCTCGGCCAACCCCAATGACCGCATGGAGTTCGGCGTGATGATCGGTCTCAGCGACTCCATCACCGACACCCAGGCGATTGGCCTGGCCGTGCTTGCGGGTCACCCGGCGGTGCTGGAGAACCCCGAGCCATGGGTTGTCGCCGAGGAGATTCGCAATGCGGCCGTGCTGATCAAACTGTCGTTCTGGTTTGATTCACGAAACACCAATGGCCAGCAGTTGCGCTCGGCGCTCATTCGGCTCACCAAGCGCGCGCTGCTGGAGGCCGGCATGACGATTCAGGCCGAACAACGTCAATACGTGGAACCGATTGCAGTCGGTCCCGCGGAAGAATCGGCGGCAGCCATGACCGTGTCCGAGGCCGAGACCCGCCCGGAAGGCGAGGTCATTCGCAACCAGGCCGCGCTTGCGCCCATGCCGGAAAAGGGAGAAAACCTGCTCGACCAGTGATCCAGTTGAACCGCCATCGACGTCTCCGGGTATTTCTTGCCACTCCGTTTGTTGCCGCACAGAGCGTCCCCGTCCCCCGTGGTATCGATGCCAGGGTGCGTCCATCCCCCGACGCCCTGGAGAAAAATCATGGCCAAGAAAAAAACAGGTCGTTCATCACAGGCGCCAGGCAAAGGCGGTAAATCTGCCCCAGCCGCGCTCAGAACCAACGACATCGTTGCGGAGCAAGCTGCGGCCAGCGACGATTTTGTTGCCGCGATGCCCTACAACACCATCAAGGAGCAAGACCACGGTCACGACAACGCGGTGGCGCCGCCGGCCGGTCCTACTACGGAGCCGGGGTCCAGTGCGTTGACTGCGAGCACGATGACCGAGGAACCCGGTACGTCGAAAACTGGCGGGCCGGCTCGGCTCGGAACGAACGCGACGGTCGCCCCGCTCGACCGGGTCCGGGTCGATCCCAGCGATCAACCGTTGACCACCAACCAAGGTGTTCGGATTGGCGACAATCAGAACACCCTGAAAGCGGGGCTGCGCGGGCCATCGTTACTCGAAGATTTCATCCTGCGGGAGAAGATCACGCATTTCGATCACGAGCGTATCCCGGAGCGGATCGTCCATGCACGCGGCTCCGGGGCGCACGGATACTTTGAAGCCTACGATGCACTGACCCAATACACCCGGGCAGCGCCGTTCGCCGAGAAGGGCAAGGTCACGCCGGTGTTCGTGCGATTTTCCACGGTGGCGGGTGAACGCGGTTCGAAGGACACTGCGCGCGATGCTCGTGGCTTTGCGGTGAAGTTCTATACCGACGAAGGCAACTGGGACCTGGTGGGTAACAACATCCCGGTGTTCTTTATTCAGGACGCGATGAAGTTTCCCGATCTGGTCCACGCCCTCAAGCCGGAACCGCATCATGGCATGCCTCAAGCGGGGTCCGCACATGACACGTTCTGGGACTTCGTCTCGCTGTCGCCGGAGTCCACTCACATGCTGATGTGGGCCATGTCGGATCGCGCGATACCGCGCAGCTACCGGATGATGCAGGGCTTTGGTGTGCACACCTTTCGCCTGGTCAACGAGCAGGGCGAGTCCGTGTTCTGCAAGTTCCACTGGACGCCGCTCCAGGGAACGCACTCGCTGGTCTGGGACGAAGCCGTGAAGATCGCGGGCGCCGACGCCGATTTTCATCGGCGTGACTTGTGGGAGGCCATCGAATCGGGCGAATTCCCGGAATGGGAACTGGGTGTGCAGATCTTCACCGAGGAACAGGCCGACGGCTTCAGCTTCGACGTGCTCGACTCCACGAAGATCGTGCCGGAAGAGCTGGTCCCGCTGACGCCCGTGGGGCGCATGGTGCTCAACCGCAACCCGGACAACTTCTTCGCCGAAACCGAGCAGGTCGCGTTCTGCACGGCGCATGTCGTCCCCGGCATCGACTTTTCCAATGATCCGTTGCTCGCCGGTCGGATCCATTCCTATGCGGATACGCAGATCACGCGACTCGGGGGGCCCAATTTCCACGAGATCCCGATCAATTCGCCGCTTGCCCCGGTGCAGAACAACCAGCGCGACGGCATGCACCGCCAGGCCGTGCATCGCGGGCGCGTGGCCTACGAGCCGAACTCACTGGGGGGTGGCTGCCCGTTTCAGGCCGGGACCGCCGGCTTCGTGTCGTTCCCGGATGCCCATGCGGAGGACAAGGTCCGTGGCAAGCCGGAGAAGTTTTCCGAGCACTATGCGCAAGCCACGTTGTTCTTCGAGAGTCAGACCGACGTCGAGAAGGCGCACATTGCAGCCGCATTCCGCTTCGAGCTGAGCAAGGTCGATGTCCGCGCGATCCGCGAACGGATGGTGTCCTCGCTGGTGAATGTTTCACGGGAACTGGCTGCAGAGGTCGCCACTGGCTTGGGCATGGAGGTGCCGGATGCCATGCCGAAGGCCGTCACCGATCCGGAACCGCCGGAGATCACCGAGTCGCCAGCGTTGTCGCTGATGGCGCGGCCCGGCGAAACCGGAATCCGCACACGCCAGATTGCGGTACTGGTCGAGGAGTGCGTCCACCATGCCTCGCTCGTCGATCTTCATGGCGCGCTGACGGACGCGGGTGGCATCGTGCATTTTGTGGGTTCACGAGTGGGCACGTTCGTCGGCGATTCCGGCGAAAAGATCGAAGCCAACAAGTCCATGGAGAATTCTCCGGCCGTCCTGTTCGATGCATTGGTGCTGCCCGATGGGAGCGATGCGGTCCAGACGCTCGCAGCCAACGGACACACCATGGAGTTCATCAAGGACCAGTTCAGGCACTGCAAGACGATCCTGGCCTTGGGGGCCGGTCGCGAGCTTCTGGAAAAGGCGGGCATTGACTCCGCCATGCAAGAAGATCCGGGCATCCTGTTGACGGACGCTGGCGGCGTGACCGAGGGCGCATCAACATTCATCGACGCGCTCACCGCTCATCGTCATTTCTCCCGCGACAGCGATCCACCCGCGAAGTGATGCAACCCAACCTTCGGCGATCTCGCGACTACGCGGTCTTCCGAAGACGTTACCGTGCCTCGCCAAAGCGGGGTGGGGCCTCGCCTGGTTGTGGGGGCCCCGCCGCAGACCCGCTACAACGTAGCCGTTTCATCGAAAACCCGTGTTTCCCTCGCGGTCGGAGAGCGAAATCATGCCCCAGTTACGCCGGTTGACGACCGACCGGCTGCGCGTCTTTTTCAGTCGGCTCAAAGATCGTTTATGGGTCAGGCCACTGGGCCTTAGCGTGCTTGCCGTGGGCGGTACGTTCGTTGCCCGGCTCGCTGACGGCACGGGGCTTGCAAAGGTGTTGCCCCGCATCCAGCTGGACTCTGTCGAATCCTTGTTGACCATCATGGCGTCCAGCATGCTGGTTATTGCGACCTTTGCAGTAGGCGCCATGGTCGCCGCTTATGCGTCGGCCAGTGTCAGTGCGACCCCCCGATCCATCCCGCTCGTGATTTCCGATGATGTTACCCAGAACGCATTGTCGGCGTTTATAGGGGCCTTCATCTTTAGTATTGTTTCTCTAATATCCGTGCAAAATGAGATATTTGGCCATGCCGGCCTGTTTTCGATTTTTTCGCTGACCCTTCTGGTGTTTGTGATTGTTATCGTCACCTTCGTGCGCTGGGTCGACCGAATTGCCCGACTGGGGCGCGTGGTCAACACCATTGAGAAAGTGGAAGAGGCGGCCACGGATGCACTCGATCGGCGTCGTCATGCGCCCACGCTGGGCGCTTTGGCAGGCCCCATGAATCCGACCAGGGGCATTGGGGCCCCGGTATTCTCGCCAACGGTTGGTTATGTCCAGCATATTGATCTGGAGACGTTGCAGTCGGTCGCCGAAGATGCCAACTGCCGCGTTTTGGTGACGGCTCTGCCGGGTACGTTCGTCAGCGCGCGCCGTCCTCTTCTTCGCATTGAAGGATGCGAGGCGTTCGACCCGGAGGCCTTTGCTGTCGCCTTCAAGATTTGTCCCAACCGTGCGTTTGATGATGACCCGCGGTTCGCGCTTGTCGCGTTGTCGGAGATCGCCGACAAGGCGCTGTCGCCTGGCACCAATGATCCGGGGACCGCGATCAATGTAATCGGCTCAATGGTCCGACTGTTTACACTTTGGGTGTCACCGCTGGAGAAGGACCGGGTGGCGGAAATCACCTATGACCGGGTATTCGTGCCGAGCTTGGAGATCGACGACTTGTTCGACGACGCATTTACGGCTCTGGCTCGTGACGGTGCCGGTTTCGTGGAAGTGGCGATCCGACTGCAGAAGGCTTTTCGTGCCTTGGCCGAGACCGATGACCAGGCGATGGTCGCAGTCGCCAAAAGGCATTCACGCATGGCACTGGCCCGTTCCGAACAGGCCATGTCATTGCAGGACGATATCGAGGCGGTACGCAGGGCAGCAGCATTTTCGGCCGAGTAGTACAGGACGAGTAGAACGCCGCCGGGCGGAAATCGATATAGCGAACACTATTGCGTGCAGGTATGTGGTACTGGAGATGTGGAGTCCAGGCATAAAAAAGGTTCATCGAGCATTACCGGGGAAGGCTGCGCGGATTTTGAGGAAGAAGTATTCCTGGTCGCGGTAGCCATAGGCCCGACGCTTGATGACCTTGATCGTGTTGTTAATGCCCTCGACGACGCTGGTGTTCAGCCGGTGGCGGCAGCGCGAGACGATGCCGGGTAGGTAGGGCTCCAGCAGGCGTGCGAAGCGCTGCAGGGCCTGGATTCCACTCTCGTGCGCTTGCTGCACCCATTGCCGCCACGCCTGGTACGTCCGCTCGGGGCTGCGCTGGAACCACAGTCTCTTGAGTTCGTCGCGTAAGAG
>NZ_KB906567.1:0-100096 GCF_000381505.1 Thioalkalivibrio sp. ALM2T | reverse complement strand
CGTCATACGCCGTTCTTCAACGGGTACCGTCCGCAGTTCTACTTCCGCACGACGGACGTGACGGGTTCGGTGGAGCTTCCGGAAGGCACCGAGATGGTGATGCCGGGTGACAACGTGAAGATGACGGTGTCCCTGATCAATCCGATCGCGATGGAAGACGGTCTGCGCTTTGCGATCCGCGAAGGCGGCCGCACTGTGGGCGCCGGCGTCGTCTCCAAGATTATTGAGTGAACCAGATGGCTAACCAGCGCATTCGAATTCGTCTGAAGGCCTTTGATCATCGACTGATCGACCGTTCCGCGGCCGAGATCGTCGAGACTGCGAAGCGGACCGGTGCCCGAGTCAAGGGCCCGATCCCCCTGCCGACCAAGAGCGAGGCGTATACCGTCCTGGTTTCCCCGCACGTCAACAAGGACGCGCGGGACCAGTACGAGCTGCGCACGCACAAGCGACTGATGGATATCCTCGATCCGACCGACAAGACCGTGGATGCCCTGATGAAGCTGGATCTGGCCGCAGGCGTAAATGTTCAGATCAGGCTTAACTAACGTTAAATTTTCTGCCATACTATTGGGCTTTCCGTGGCCCGGCGGAATTTTCGCCGGGCCACGGCTTTAGGGCGCTTGTTAGCGCCGTCTGATACGGAAGGGGTTTTGTAATGGCTCTTGGACTCATCGGTCGCAAGCTCGGCATGTCGCGCGTCTTTACGGACGATGGCGTCTCTGTGCCGGTTACGGTGCTACAGGTGGACAACAATCGCGTGGTCCAGATCAAGCGCACCGAAGGCGACGGCTACAACGCGGTCCAGGTGACGGCGGGCTCGCGCAAGCCGTCCCGGGTAAGCAAGCCGGAGGCTGGGCACTACGCCGCGGCGTCGGTGGAGCCCGGGCGCGGTCTGTGGGAGTTTCGCGTCGACGAGACCGACCTCGAAGGCCTGGCTGCCGGTGATGCAATCACCGTCGACTGGTTCGAGGAGGGGCAGATCGTGGATGTGACCGCTCAGAGCAAGGGCAAGGGCTTCCAGGGTGCCGTGAAGCGTCACAACTTCCGCACCCAGGACGCGACCCACGGCAACTCGCTGGCGCATCGCGCTCCGGGTTCCATCGGTCAGAACCAGAGCCCGGGCCGGGTGTTCAAGGGCAAGAAGATGGCCGGGCACATGGGCGCCGAGCGTAAAACCATCCAGAACCTCAAGGTGGTGCGCGTCGACGCCGATCGCAGCCTGGTCCTGGTTCAGGGTGCCGTGCCGGGCGCGCCGAGTACCGACGTGATGATTCGTCCGGCCGTGAAGTCGAAGGGTTAAAACAATGCAAGTTACGACTGCCGATACCGGGGCCAGCGTGGAGCTGTCCGCCACCTGCTTTGAGCGGGATTTCAATGAACCGCTGGTGCATCAGAGCGTCGTCGCTCAGCTGGCCGGCGCACGCAGCGGGACCCGTGCCCAGAAGACCCGGGCCCAGGTCAGTGGCGGCGGCATCAAGCCGTTCCGCCAGAAAGGGACTGGGCGTGCTCGCGCTGGTACGATTCGCAGCCCGCTGTGGACGGGTGGCGGCAAGGTGTTCGCTGCGCGCACTCAGGATTTCTCGCAGAAGCTGAACAAGAAGATGTACCGCGCCGCTATGGCGTCCATCCTCTCCGAACTGCTGCGGCAGGATCGCCTGAAGGTGGTCGCTGCATTTGCCGTCGAGTCGGGCAAGACCCGTGACGGTATTGCCAAGCTCGGCGAGTTGGGCCTGGAGCGGGGGCTGGTGGTGCTGGCCGAGGATGACGCGATGACCGAACGTGCGTTGAGCAACGTCCCGCACGTGGATGTGATCGATGTGAGCGGTGTCAATCCCGCCAACCTGGTCGGGGCCGATACCGTCGTGATTACGGAAGGCGCCATCCGCAAGCTTGAGGAGTGGCTGGCATGAATTCGCGTCTGATGCAGATTATTCAGGGTCCGGTGGTGTCGGAGAAGTCGACCAATGCCGGCGAAGTGGGGCAATACGTGTTCCGTGTGCTGCCGGATGCGGACAAAGCCGAGATCAAGGCCGCGATCGAGAAGCTGTTCGAGGTTCGGGTGGAGCACGTGCGCACATTGAACCAGCAGGGCAAGAACAAGCGCTTCGGTCGCATGTTCGGGCGTCGCAACCACTGGAAAAAGGCCTATGTGGCCCTCGCTGAAGGCGAGAGCATCGACATGGGTGAAGGAGAACAGGTCTAGTCATGGCGATTATCAAGACCAATCCGACCTCTGCCGGGCGCCGTCACGCGGTGAAGATCCGCGGCGACGGTCTGCACAAGGGCGCGCCGCACGCGGCGCTGCTCGAAAAGCAGACTCGCTCGGGCGGGCGCAACAACGCCGGGCGCATTACCACGCGCCACGTCGGTGGTGGCCACAAGCAGCGCTACCGCATCGTTGACTTCAAGCGGAACAAGGACGGCGTGCCCGGCAAGGTCGAGCGGCTGGAGTATGATCCGAACCGCAGCGCTCATTTGGCGTTGGTACTGTACTCTGACGGCGAACGCCGGTACATTATTGCGCCCCGCGGGCTGAAGCAGGGTGATGCCGTGACTAGCGGCTCGCAGGCGCCGATTCGCGTGGGTAACGCAATGCCGCTGCGCTCCATTCCGGTGGGCACGGTGATTCACTGCATCGAGATGAAGCCGGGGAAGGGAGCGCAGATTGCGCGGTCCGCCGGTGCCTCGGCCCAGGTCGTGGCACGTGAAGGCGCACACGCGACGATTCGCCTGCGCTCCGGTGAGATGCGCCGCATCCAGTCCGAGTGCCGGGCCACGATCGGCGAAGTCGGTCACAGCGAGCACAGCCTCAAGAAATTCGGGAAGGCCGGTGCCAAACGCTGGATGGGTGTCCGCCCAACCGTGCGTGGTACCGCGATGAACCCGGTCGACCACCCGCATGGTGGTGGTGAAGGTCGCAACTTCGGGCGTCACCCGGTGACCCCGTGGGGCCGCCCGACCAAGGGTTACAAGACCCGCAACAACAAACGTACCGACGGCATGATCGTGCGTCGGCGCAAGAAGTAACGGAGTGCCAGCATGCCGCGTTCACTGAAGAAAGGCCCGTTCGTCGACCATCACCTTCGCAAGAAGGTGGATGAGGCGCTCGAGAAGAACGATCGGCGTCCGATCAAGACCTGGTCGCGCCGCTCGATGATCATCCCGCAGATGGTGGGTCTCACCCTCGCGGTACACAACGGGCGTCAGCATATTCCGGTGCTGGTCAACGAAAACATGGTCGGCCACAAGCTGGGCGAGTTTGCGTTGACGCGGACCTTCAAGGGTCACATCGCCAACAAGAAGTCGCGCTGAGGACGAACGATGGAGACGATTGCAAAACTGCGCTACGCGCGCATCTCGCCGCAGAAGACGCGGCTGGTCGCCGACCAGGTTCGTGGCATGCGGGTGGAAGAGGCTCTGAACGAGTTGACTTTCAGCCCCAAAAAGCCGGCAGCGATTGTAAAAAAGGTGCTGGAGTCCGCGATTGCCAATGCGGAGAACAATGACGGTGCCGACATCGACGAGCTGCGCATCTCGCGCATCCAGATCGACGAAGGCCCGGTTCTCAAGCGCATGCAGGCGCGAGCCAAGGGTCGCGGCAACCGCATCATGAAGCGCACTAGCCACATTGTAGTGGGCGTGAGCGAGAAGGGAGCGAACTAACCATGGGTCAGAAAGTACATCCAACCGGCATCCGGCTGGGCATTTCTCGCCCGTGGTCGGCGACCTGGTACGCGGACGGTCGCGAGTTTGGTGAAACGCTGAACAACGACATCAAGCTGCGCACGTTTCTGCAGAAGAAACTTGCCCACGCGTCGGTCAGCCGTATCACCATCGAGCGTCCCGCCAAGGCCGCGCACATCACGATTCACACGGCACGTCCGGGGATTGTGATCGGCAAGAAGGGCGAGGACATCGAGAAGCTGCGCCGCGAAGTGGCAGCCGAGACGGGCCTGGAGCAGGGCAACGTCAAGATCAATATCGAAGAGGTGCGCAAGCCCGAGATCGAAGCCCAACTGGTCGCGGAAGGCATCGCCCAGCAGCTTGAACGCCGCATTATGTTCCGTCGTGCGATGAAGCGCGCCGTGGGTAACGCGATGCGCCTGGGTGCCCAGGGCATCAAGGTGCACGTGGCCGGTCGCCTCAATGGCGCCGAGATCGCGCGTTCCGAGTGGTACCGCGAAGGCCGCGTACCGCTGCACACCTTGCGTGCGGACATCGACTACGGTTTCGCCGAGGCGCGTACGACCTACGGGATCATCGGCGTCAAGGTGTGGATCTTCAAGGGCGAAGTTTTCGGCCTGGAACCGGTCGAAGGGACGCGCGCTGCGGCCAACGCGAGCTAGGACATAGACCATGTTGCAGCCAAAAAGAACCAAATTCCGCAAGCAGTTCAAGGGCCGGAACCGGGGCATGGCCTCCACCGGCGCCAAGGTCAGCTTCGGCGAGTACGGCCTCCAGGCCGTGGAACGCGGTCGCATTACCGCGCGCCAGATCGAGGCGGCGCGGCGTGCGATGGTGCGTCACATCAAGCGTGGCGGGAAGATCTGGATCCGGGTGTTCCCGGACGTCCCGGTCACCAAGAAGCCGCTTGAAGTGCGCATGGGTAAGGGCAAGGGCGGTGTCGAGTACTGGGTCTGCAAGATCCAGCCCGGCCGCGTGCTCTACGAGATGGAAGGTGTGCATGAAGACGTTGCGCGTGAGGCAATGCGTCTGGCCGCCGCCAAGCTCCCGGTCAAGACGGTGTTTACCCGTCGGCAGGTGATGTGATGAAAGCAGAAGAGCTCAGAAAGAAGTCGGACGGCGATCTGGACCAGGAGCTGGAAGCGCTCTACAAGGAACAGTTCGGCCTGCGCATGCAGAAGTCGGTCGGGCAGCTTGCGCGCCCGGATCGTGTCGGCAAGGTGCGGCGCGAGATCGCGCAGATCAAGACGCTGATGAATGAACGTAGAAGGGCAGGTTAAGACAATGACCGAAGAAGGTTCCAGGACTCAGCGTTCCGTCGTCGGGCGCGTGATTAGCGACAAGACGGACAAGACCCGCACGGTTCTTGTTGAGCGTCGCGTCCGTCATCCGCTGTACGGGAAGTTCATTCGTCGCAGCACGAAACTGCACGTCCATGACGAAGAAAATGTATCGCGCATGGGCGATCGGGTTCGTATCCGTGAATGCCGGCCGATTTCCAAGCAGAAGCATCATGCCCTGATCGAAGTGGTCGGGCAGGACGCTCTCTGAATCGGCTGCCAGGAGATAAGTCATGATTCAAATGCAGACCGTGCTTGAGGCCGCCGATAACAGCGGTGCCCGACGCATCCAGTGCATCAAGGTGCTGGGCGGGTCGCACCGCCGGTACGCCCGGGTGGGCGACGTCATCAAGGTGAGCGTCAAGGATGCGATCCCGCGTGGCAAGGTGAAGAAGGGCGATGTCTATGACGCCGTCGTGGTGCGCACGGCCGCGGGCGTGCGCCGTGCGGATGGATCGCTGATCCGGTTCGACCGCAACGCCGCGGTCCTGCTGAACAACCAGCACCAGCCGATCGGCACCCGTATCTTTGGGCCGGTGACGCGTGAACTGCGAGGGGAGAAGTACATGAAGATTATCTCCCTCGCCCCGGAAGTGCTGTGAGGACGTGATGAACAAGATTCGCAAAGGCGACGATGTCGTCGTGATTTCTGGCAAGGACAAGGGTCGCCGGGGCACCATTATTAAGGTCCTGGAAGGCAAGGTTCTGGTTCAGAACATCAACATGGTGAAGAAGCATCAGAAGCCGAACCCGCAACAGGGTGTTGGCGGTGGGATCATCGAGAAGGAAATGCCGATCGATGTGTCCAACGTGATGGTCTTCAACCCAGCAACCGACAAGGGTGATCGCGTGTCGTTCAAGACCCTGGAAGACGGCCGTAAGGTACGGGTCTTCCGCTCGAACGGCGAAGTCGTGGACGCATAACGCGGGACGGACGGTTTTATGGAACGCTTGAGAGAAGAATACGAATCCACGGTGAAGCAGGCCCTGCGCGAGCAGTTCAGCTATGCCAACGTGATGGAAATCCCGCGTGTCACCAAGGTGACCCTGAATATGGGTCTGGGTGATGCCGTGGCGGACAAGAAGGTGATCGAGCACGCGGTCAGCGACATGACGGCTATTGCCGGGCAGAAGCCGGTCGTGACCAAGGCGCGCAAGTCGATCGCCGGCTTCAAGATCCGCGATGACTATCCGATTGGCTGCAAGGTGACCTTGCGCCGGCGGCAGATGTACGAGTTCCTGGACCGCCTGATCAGCGTTGCGCTGCCGCGCGTGCGGGACTTCCGCGGGTTTTCCGCGAAAGCCTTCGATGGCCGTGGCAACTACAGCATGGGCATCAAGGAACAGATCATCTTCCCGGAGATCGATTACGACCGTGTCGACAAATTGCGCGGCATGGACATCACGATTACCACCAGTGCAAGAACGGACGCGGAAGCCAAGGCCCTTTTGGAGGCCTTCCGATTCCCGTTCCGGCAGTAACCGAGGTAGGCGCACATGGCAAAGACATCGATGCTCGAACGCGAGAAAAAGCGCGAGCGACTGGTCAACAAGTACGCGGCCAAACGGGCCGAGCTGAAGGCGATCCTGGTCGACGAGACCAAGTCGTCCGAGGAACGCCTGGCGGCCATGCATGCGCTGCAAAAGCTGCCGCGTGATTCCGCGCGCGTTCGGCAGACGAACCGGTGCGGCGTCACTGGTCGGCCGAAAGGTTATTACCGCCGGTTTGGCCTGGGGCGCAACAAGCTGCGCGAACACGCCATGAAGGGCGAGATTCCGGGCCTGCGCAAGGCGAGCTGGTAAGGAGATTTGAACCGATGATGACCGATCCGATTTCCGACATGCTCACCCGTGTTCGCAACGCCCAGCGTGCGAACAAGGAGCAGGTCGCCATTCCTTTCAGCAAGGCCAAGGAGCGTATCCTTAAGGTCTTCGCCGATGAGGGTTTCGTAGGCGACATCCAGGTCGAGGGCGAAGTGGCCCAGAAGAAACTGGTGGTGAAGCTGAAGTACTTCGAGGGACGGCCGGTCATCGAGACCGTCGAGCGGATCTCGCGTCCGGGCCTGCGGATCTATCGCGGCAAGGACGAGCTGCCGCGGATCAACGCCGGTCTCGGGGTTGCCGTGGTCTCCACGCCACAGGGTGTCATGAGTGACCGCGCTGCCCGGGCCGCAGGCCAGGGCGGCGAAGTCCTCTGCAAGATTTACTGAGGAATCAGCCATGTCGCGCATTGCAAATCTGCCGATCAAGCTGCCGAACGGCGTTTCCGTCGAGCAGTCGGACAGCGAGATCAAGATCAAGGGTCCGAAGGGCGAGCTTCAGCTCACCTGCCCCGAGGCCGTGATCGTTACCGTCGAGGACGGGGTGGTTCGAGTAAAGGCCACGGAGAACGCGAAGAATGTCGCGTTGGCGGGTACTATTCGGGCACTCCTGGGCAATCATGTCCACGGGGTGAGCGAAGGGTTCGTCCGGGCGCTGGAATTGGTCGGCGTCGGCTATCGCGCCCAAATGCAGGGCGCGAAGCTGAACCTGACGCTCGGGTACTCGCATCCGATCGACTTCGACATTCCGGAAGGCGTGACGGTGGAGACGCCGACCCCGACCGAGGTCGTGGTCAAGGGAACGGATCGCCAGAAGGTGGGCCAGGTGGCAGCGAATATTCGCGCCTTCCGCCCGCCGGAGCCCTACAAGGGCAAGGGCGTGAAGTACAAAGACGAGCGCATCGTGCGCAAAGAAGCCAAGAAGAAGTAGGTAGGCACCAGTGGACAAGAAAGAGGCCAGACTTAAGAGGGCGCGGCGCGCACGGTTCAAGATCCGTGAGCTGGGGGTGCATCGTCTCTGTATCCACCGGACGCCGCGCCACATGTACGCGCAGATCATTGCCCCCTCGGGCGACGCGGTGCTTGCCGCGGCGTCGACCGTGGAAAAGGATCTGAAGGATGCCGGGGGTTCCACCGGCAACGCCGAGGCCGCCGCCCGCGTGGGCCAGGCCATCGCGGAGCGTGCGCGCAAAGCAGGGATCGAACAGGTCGCGTTTGACCGCGCGGGTTTTCGTTATCACGGACGGGTGAAGGCACTTGCCGACGCCGCCCGTGAAAGCGGCCTGCAGTTCTAGTCAAACGCGATCGAGCGGAGAGAGAAATGGCACGTAACGATGTAAGCGAAGCGCAGGACGGCCTCCAGGAAAAGCTGATTGGCGTCAACCGCGTTGCGAAGGTGGTCAAGGGCGGCCGGCAGTTCCGGTTTGCCGCACTGACCGTCGTCGGTGATGGCGAAGGACGAGTCGGATACGGTTACGCGAAGGCGCGCGAAGTGCCGGCGGCGATTCAGAAGGCAATGCAGCAGGCGCGCATGGAAATGCGCAATGTGTCGCTGAACGAAGGCACGCTGCACTATGCGGTGAACGGGCATCATGGCGCGGCCAATGTCTACATGCAGCCGGCCTCTGAGGGTACCGGGATCATCGCCGGTGGCGCGATGCGCGCAGTGCTCGAAGTAGCGGGCGTGCGTAACGTGCTGGCCAAGTGTGTCGGTTCGCGCAACCCCATCAACGTCGTGCAGGCGACCATCGACGGGCTCACCATGGTGAACTCGCCGGAACGGGTTGCGGCCAAGCGCGGCAAGACCGTCGACGAAGTGAAGAGCTAAGCCATGAGCAAGCTGAAACTGACACTGGTACGCAGCACCGCCGGCCGCATCGCCACGCACAAGGCGTGCGTGCGCGGACTCGGGCTGCGCAAGACCCACAGCAGCGCGATCATTGAGGCCACCCCCGAGAACATGGGCATGGTCAAGAAGGTCTCGTACCTGCTGAAGGTAGAGGAAGTCTAATCATGCGACTGAATAACATTTCCAGCCCCGACGGTGCCCGCAAGCCGGCCAAGCGCGTTGGCCGAGGCATTGGCTCCGGTCTGGGCAAGACCGGCGGCCGCGGCCACAAGGGCCAGAAGTCTCGCTCGGGTGGTTACACGAAGGTCGGGTTCGAAGGCGGTCAGATGCCGCTGCAGCGTCGCCTGCCCAAGGTGGGCTTCCGCTCCCGCAAGCAACAGTATTCTGCCGAAGTGCGTCTCAGCGAACTGGCCAAGGTCGACGGTGACGTGACCCTGGACACCCTGAAGGCTGCAGGCGTCGTGCGCAGCGACGCACAGAGCGCCAAGATCTTTGCCTCGGGTGAAGTCTCGAAGGCCTGTGCCGTGAAGGGCGTGGGCGTCACCAAGGGCGCGCGGGCGGCGATCGAAGCCGCTGGCGGGAGCGTTGAGGCCTAAATAATGGCACGTGGAGCGACAGCACGTTCCGGTGGCGGGCTCACCGGGTTTACCGAGTTACGCCAACGCCTGCTGTTCGTTCTGGGTGCCCTGGTGGTGTACCGGATCGGTACATTCATTCCGGTGCCCGGTATCAACCCGGTGGCCGTCTCGCAGTTCTTCGAACAGCAAAGCGGGACCATCCTGGACATGTTCAACATGTTTTCCGGGGGGGCACTGGAACGCCTGTCGATCTTTGCGCTGGGGGTCATGCCGTACATCTCGGCGGCCATCATCATGCAACTTCTGGCCGCGACCGTTCCGGCGCTCCAGCAGTTGAAGAAAGAGGGCGAACAGGGACGGCGCAAGATTACGCAGTACACGCGCTACGGGACTGTGGCGCTCGCGCTGTTCCAGAGTATCGGGATCGGGATTGCCTTGAATGGTCAGACCATCCAGGGGATGCCGATGGCCCTGAACCCGGGGCCGATCTTCATCTTCACCGTTGTGGTCTCGCTGGTGACGGGGACGCTGTTCCTGATGTGGCTGGGTGAACAGATTACGGAACGGGGTATTGGGAACGGGATCTCGATCATCATCTTCGCTGGTATCGTCGCAGGGCTTCCGGGCGCGATTGGCGGAACCCTGGAGCTGGCCCGTACCGGCGAACTGGCCGCGGCATTCGTGGTGATTCTGATCGTCCTGGCCCTGGCGGTGACTGCTTTCGTGGTGTTCGTGGAGCGCGGGCAACGCCGAGTGACGATCAATTACGCCAAGCGCCAGGTGGGAAGGAAGATGGTCGGTGGCCAGTCGTCGCACCTGCCGCTGAAGCTGAACATGGCCGGGGTGATCCCGCCGATCTTCGCGTCGAGTATCATTCTGTTCCCGTCGACGTTGGGGCAGTGGTTCGGCCAGGCTGAAGGGATGGACTGGCTGCGCGAGATCTCGACGACGCTGGCCCCGGGGCAGCCGCTGTACGTGATGTTCTATGCGGCCGCGATTATCTTCTTCTGCTTCTTCTATACCGCGCTGGTGTTCAACTCACGCGATACGGCGGAAAATCTGAAGAAGCAGGGCGCCTTCATTCCGGGGATCCGGCCAGGTGTCCAGACCGAAAGATTCATTGACGGGGTCATGACTCGACTGACGGCGGTGGGGGCGGTGTACATCACCGCAGTGTGCCTGCTACCGGAGTTCCTGATCCTGTATTGGAACGTGCCCTTCTACTTTGGCGGGACCTCGCTTCTGATCATCGTGATCGTGGTGATGGATTTCATGGCGCAGTTGCAGTCGCATCTGGTGTCCCACCAGTACGAAGGCTTGATGAAGAAAGCGAATCTGAAGGGTTTCGGCGGGACCGGGATCCGCTAGACCAGGAGAAAGACCATGAAGGTACGTGCATCTGTAAAGCCGATGTGCCGGAACTGCAAAGTCATTCGGCGTAATGGCGTGGTCCGGGTGATCTGTTCCGACGCCCGCCACAAGCAGCGTCAGGGCTGAAGCTTGGCGTAACGCATAATCATTGCTACTATAGCCGGCTTTGCCGGATTTTGATGGAGAAGTTGGATGGCTCGCGTCGCTGGAATCAATATTCCTGACCAGAAGCACACGGTAATCGCGCTGACCGCGATCTATGGCATTGGCCCGACTCGGGCCGGCCTGATCTGCGATGGCGCGGGTGTGCGTCGGGACATCAAGGTGCGGGATCTGACGGATGCCGAAGTGGATGCTCTGCGCGCCCAGATCGACAAGATCCCCGTGGAAGGGGATCTGCGCCGGGAAGTCAGCATGAACATCAAGCGATTGATGGATCTGGGCTGCTACCGTGGCGTGCGCCACCGTCGCGGCTTGCCGTTGCGCGGTCAGCAGACGCAGACGAATGCACGCACCCGAAAGGGCCCGCGTCGCCCGATTCGCAAGTAATCAGACTGGGATCTCAGGTACATGGCACAAGCGCAAACACGGACCAAGAAAAAGGTCCGCAAAAATATCGCCGAGGGCGTGGCTCATGTGTACGCCACGTTCAACAACACGATCATCACGATCACCGACCGGCAGGGGAACACGATCAGCTGGGCCACCTCCGGTGGTTCGGGCTTCCGTGGTTCCCGCAAGTCGACGCCGTTCGCCGCGCAGATCGCGGCCGAGCGCGCCGGGACGACTGCGGCCGAACACGGCGTGAAGAATCTCGACGTGATGGTGCGGGGCCCGGGTCCGGGTCGCGAGTCGGCGGTACGTGCGCTGAACAATGCCGGGTTCAAGATCACCAATATCAGTGATGTAACCCCGATCCCTCACAACGGCTGCCGGCCGCCCAAGAAACGCCGCGTTTAAGGCTGGAGTTGAAGAATGGCTCGTTACATTGGACCGAAATGCAAGTTGAGTCGCCGTGAAGGCGTGGACCTGGGCCTGAAGAGTGGGGTCCGTGCGCTGGAAACAAAGTGCAAGCTCGACAAGCCGCCGGGGCAGCACGGTGAACGCCGTACTCGCCTGTCCGACTACGCCGTGCAGCTGCGCGAGAAGCAGAAGCTTCGCCGCATCTACGGCGTGCTGGAAAAACAGTTCCGCAACTATTACAAGAAGGCCGCTCAGCGCAAGGGCTCGACGGGTGAGAACCTGCTGAAGCTGCTGGAAGGTCGCCTGGATAACGTGGTGTACCGCATGGGCTTCGGCTCCACCCGCTCCGAAGCGCGCCAGCTGGTCGCGCATCGCGCGATCCAGGTGAACGGCCAGGTGGTCAACATCGCGGCCTATCAGGTACAGCCGTCCGACGTGGTTACGGTCCGGGAAAA
The DNA here is from genome assembly GCF_000381505.1 of Thioalkalivibrio sp. ALM2T. Taxonomy (NCBI): domain Bacteria; kingdom Pseudomonadati; phylum Pseudomonadota; class Gammaproteobacteria; order Chromatiales; family Ectothiorhodospiraceae; genus Thioalkalivibrio; species Thioalkalivibrio sp. ALM2T. The sequence continues at coordinate 88,033 of NZ_KB906567.1, read as the reverse complement.
GGCGCGTAAGCAGGTGCGCATCCAGGACTCGATGACGCTGGCCGAGCAGACCGGGTTCCCGAGCTGGATCGAAGTGGACACCAGCAAGTTCGAGGGTACGTTCAAGGCGATCCCGGATCGTTCCGATCTGCCTGCGGACATCAACGAGTCGCTCGTCGTCGAGCTGTACTCGAAGTAATCGTTTTTCGGCCTGGCGCCAGGAGTCACAATGCAGTCGAACGAACTGGTCAAGAAACAGCAGATCGAGGTCGAGGCCGAGAATCGGAATCAGGCCAAGGTCGCCCTCGAGCCGCTGGAACGCGGCTTCGGCCACACCCTGGGCAATGCCCTGCGACGTGTGTTGCTGTCGTCCATCCCGGGTGCCGCCATTGTCGAGGCCCGGATTGAAGGCGTGCTGCACGAGTACACCACCATCGAAGGGGTACAGGAAGATGTCGTCGACATCCTGCTGAACCTGAAGGGTGTTGCGCTGCGTATGCACAGCCGCGACGAGTCCACGCTGACCCTGAGGAAGAAGGGTCCGAGCGTGGTGACGGCCGGCGACATTCAGGTCGACCATGATGTCGAGGTGGTGAACCCGGACCACGTGATCGCCACGATCACCAAGAACGTGGATCTGGACATCACTCTGACGGCGCGCGCGGGTCGCGGGTACGAACCCGTTAGCACGCGTCGGCAGGCCGAGGGTGGGGACGACACGGGTATTGGTCGGCTGTTGCTGGACGCCAGCTTCAGCCCCATTCGCCGCGTGTCCTATCGTGTCGAAAGTGCACGTCTGGCCCAGCGGACCGATATGGATCGCCTGGTGCTCGAGCTCGAAACCAATGGCGCGATCGCCCCGGATGACGCCGTGCGTCAAGCCGCGACCATCCTCCAGGGCCAGTTGGCCCCGTTCGTGGACTTGCAAGAAGAATCGGCCGAAGTGGCGGGTGCCGTAGGTGGCGCGATCGACCCGGTGCTGCTGCGTCCGGTGGACGAGCTGGAACTGACGGTTCGTTCGGCCAACTGCCTGAAGGCCGAGAACCTGTACTACATCGGGGATCTCGTCCAGCGCACCGAGGTCGAGCTGCTGCGTGCACCGAACCTCGGCAAGAAGTCGCTGACTGAAATCAAGGACACGCTGGCGACCCACGGGCTGTCGCTCGGCATGCGTCTCGAGAACTGGCCGCCGCCGGGTCTGCGCGACGACAACGAGTAATCACGGCGCCCCGCGCCCATCGTTTTTTAGAGGAAGCCTCTCATGCGTCATCGTCATTCCGGCCGTCAGCTTGGCCGCAACAGCTCGCACCGCAAGGCCACGTTTCAGGCCATGTCCGTGGCCCTGTTCCGGCATGAACTGATCAAGACCACGCTGCCCAAGGCGAAAGAGCTGCGTCGCGTGGCCGAACCGCTGATCACGCTGGCCAAGGAAGACAGCGTTCACGGTCGTCGGCTGGCGTTTGCCCGCCTTCGTGACAAGGAGATCGTCGGCAAGCTGTTCGCCGAACTGGGTCCTCGCTACCAGGCGCGGCCCGGTGGCTACCTGCGGATCCTGAAGTGCGGCAACCGCGCGGGTGATAATGCCCCGATGGCCTACGTTGAACTCGTGGATCGTCCGGAACTTGATGCCGGAGAAGGCGAAGCCGCCTGAGGTTTCGTCGCCAGAGGAAAGCGCGCTCGCAGGTTGAGCGCTCGGAAAGCCGGCCTTGCGCCGGCTTTCTTGCGTCTGGGTAACCACGACTTGCGAATGCGAGAGGTCAGCGCGGTCTGTGGGGACGGTGCGCAGGCGCGCAGCCCGTGGAGATGGAAAAGGGCGCGAACCGTTAACCGTTGGCGGCGTGAGAAGAGCTTGCGGCGGGGAGCAGCGGTGCAAGGAACTGTCCGGTGTGGCTGTGGGCGGTGGCGGCCACCGCTTCGGGAGTGCCTGCGACGAGGAGTTCGCCGCCGCCGCTACCGCCTTCCGGGCCGATGTCGATCAGCCAGTCGGCGGTCTTGATAACGTCGAGGTTGTGCTCGATCACGACGATGGTATTGCCATGGTCGCGGAGGCGGTGGAGCACGCGCAGGAGCTGGGCGATATCCTCGAAATGCAGGCCGGTGGTCGGCTCGTCTAGGATGTAGAGCGTACGACCGGTATCGCGCTTGGAGAGCTCGCGGGCGAGCTTGATGCGCTGGGCCTCGCCACCGGAAAGGGTGGTGGCATTTTGCCCCAGCTGGATGTAGGACAGGCCCACCTCCATCAACATCTCGAGCTTGCGGTGGATCACCGGTACCGGCTGGAAGAAGTCGAGGGCCTCTTCGACGGTCATCTCCAGGACTTCGTGGATATTCTTGCCCTTGTAGCGCACGTCCAGGGTCTCGCGGTTATAGCGATGGCCCTTGCAGACGTCGCAGGGGACGAAGACGTCCGGCAGGAAGTGCATTTCCACCTTGATCACGCCATCGCCCTGGCAGGCCTCGCAGCGCCCGCCACGGACGTTGAACGAGAAGCGCCCGGGCTTGTAGCCGCGCGAACGGGCCTCGCCGGTTGCGGCAAACAGTTCGCGTATGGGCGTAAACAGGCCGGTATAGGTGGCCGGGTTGGAGCGCGGGGTACGCCCGATCGGGCTCTGGTCGATGTCGACCACTTTGTCGATCAGCTCCATGCCGTCGATGCGGTCGTGATCCTCGATGTGGTGGCGCCCGCCATGGAGTGCGGTGGCGACGGCCGGGTACAGGGTGTTGTTGACGAGGGTGGACTTGCCGGAGCCGGAGACCCCGGTCACGCAGGTGAACAGCCCGGTGGGGAAGGCGAAATCACCGGCCTTCAGGTTGTTGCCACGCGCGCCGATTACGCGGATCTCGTGCTCCGCGTCGGGCTGCGTTCGCTGGTCCGGCACCGGGATGCAGCGGGTGCCGCGCAGGTATGCGCCGGTGAGGGAATCCGGATGATTCGCGACCGCCTCCGGGGTGCCCGACGCCACAATGTGGCCGCCGTGGCGACCCGCGCCGGGTCCGATATCCACGACATAATCGGCTTGTCGGATGGCATCCTCGTCATGCTCCACCACGATGACCGTGTTGCCGAGGTCGCGCAGGTGGCTCAGGGTCTTCAGCAGGCGTGCGTTGTCGCGCTGGTGCAGCCCGATTGATGGCTCGTCGAGGATGTACATCACCCCGACCAGGGCCGAGCCGATCTGCGAGGCCAGGCGGATACGCTGGGCCTCGCCGCCGGAAAGCGTGTCGGCGGAGCGGTCCAGGGTCAGGTAGTCGAGGCCGACATCGTTGAGGAACCCCAGGCGCGCGGAGATCTCGCGCACGATCTTCTCGGCGATCTGGGCGAAGCGCCCCGGCAGGCGGAGGTCGTCGAAAAAGGCCTGCGCGTTGGCCACGCTCATGTGCGTGACCTCGGGCAGGGTCATGTCGCTGACAAAGACGTTGCGTGCGGCTGAGTTGAGGCGCGTGCCGTGGCAGTCGGGGCAGGGCTGTTCCGCCTGGTAGCGGCCCAGTTCCTCGCGCACTGCCGCGGAGTCGGTCTCGCGGTAGCGCCGCTCCAGGTTCGGGATCACACCCTCGAACACGCGTTCGTCGGTGCGCAGTTGGCCGTTGGCGGCCGGGGTCGAGAGCTTGACCTTCTCCGTGCCCGAACCATGCAGGACGACCGCACGGACCTCGGCCGGCAGTTCCTGCCAAGGGGCCTCCACGTCGAAGTCGTAATGCCGGGCGAGACTGGTCAGCAGGCTGAAATACCAGGCGTTGCGCCGATCCCAGCCCCGTACGGCCCCGCCACCAAGGCTTAGCTCGGGCTGCGACACGACCCGTTCGGGGTCGAAGAACTGGTGCACACCGAGGCCGTCGCAGGTGGGGCAGGCGCCTGCCGGGTTGTTGAACGAGAACAGCCGGGGCTCCAGCTCGCGCAGGGCATAGCCGCAAATCGGACAGGCGTAGCGCGCGGAGAAGATCATCGGCTCGCGATCCGGCTCGTCCATCCACGCGATCAGCGCCAGGCCATCGGCCAGTTCGGTGGCGGTTTCGAAAGACTCGGCCAGGCGCTGGCGCAGGTCCTCGCGCACGCGGAAGCGGTCGATCACGATCTCGATGTTGTGTTTGCGCTTGGGGTCCAGGGCCGGCAGGGCGTCGAGGTCGTGGATCTCGCCATTGATACGCGCGCGCAGGTAGCCCTGGGAGCGCATGGCCTCGAGCATCTTGTGGTGCTCGCCCTTGCGGCCGCGGACCACCGGCGACAGCAGCATGACCTTGTCGCCCTCTGGCAGATCGAGTACCTGGTCGACCATCTGCGAGATGGTCTGGGCGGCCAGAGTCTCGCCGTGTTCCGGGCAGCGCGGCTCGCCGGCACGCGCGAACAGCAGGCGCAGGTAGTCGTAGATCTCGGTGATGGTCCCGACGGTGGAGCGCGGGTTGTGCGAGGTGCTCTTCTGCTCGATGGAGATCGCCGGCGACAGACCCTCGATCTGGTCGACGTCGGGCTTTTCCATCATCGACAGGAACTGCCGGGCGTAGGTCGACAGGCTCTCCACGTAGCGGCGCTGGCCCTCGGCGAACAGGGTGTCGAAGGCCAGCGAGGATTTGCCCGAACCGGAAACGCCGGTAATCACGATCAGCCGTTCGCGCGGCAGGTCGAGGTCCACGTTCTTCAGGTTATGGGTGCGGGCGCCGCGAATGCTGATGCTGTCCATGGGGCTGGATCGACTCCACTGGGTTACGTCGCGCGGCGCGCTAGAGAAAACACGGATCAGTGTTTCCATTGGGGCGCCGCAAACCATCCATGGTAACACCCGGGCCGCGCACGCCATGGTTTCCCCGCCGCGCTTGCCGGTAAACTCCCCGGACATGAAGAGCTCTTCTTGCCCGCGTCGGTCCCGGACGCCATGAATCCCCGCGAGCTGCGCGCCACCACTGGGCTGGCGGCGATCTATGGCGTGCGCATGGCCGGCCTGTTCATGGTCCTGCCGGTGTTCATGCTGCATGCCGACCGTATCCCCGGCGCGACCCCGCTGCTGATGGGCCTGGCGCTCGGGATCTACGGACTCACCCAGGCCGTGCTGCAGATCCCGTTCGGTCTCTTGTCGGACCGGGTCGGCCGCAAGCCGCTGATCCTCGCCGGGCTGTTGCTGTTTGTTGCTGGCAGTGTGCTGGCCGCGGTCGCCGAGACCATCCACGGCATCATCCTCGGGCGTGCCCTGCAGGGGGCGGGTGCGGTGGCAGCGGTGATCCTGGCCCTGACAGCGGACCTGGTCGGCGAGGAACGGCGCATGCGGGCGCTCGCCGTGATCGGGCTGACCATCGGCCTGACCTTCACCGCAGCGATGGCACTGGGCCCGGTGGTCGACCAGGCAGCGGGATTGTCCGGGATCTTCGGCCTGTCTGCGCTGCTCGGGCTGGTCGCGATCGTGATCCTGTTCCTTTGGGTGCCAACCCCGGCACGGGCGCGGGCACACCCGGACATGGTGCCGGTCTGGTCGGCACTGCCCCGCGTGCTGCGCGCCCCGGACCTGTTGCGCCTGAACCTCGGCATCTTCGTGCTGCACCTGGTCCTGGCCGCGAACTTTCTGGTTATCCCGGTGCTGCTGGTGGAGACGCTCGGGCTAGCGGGTGCCAGCCACTGGAAGTTCTATGTGCCGGTGCTGCTGGCGGGGTTCGCGCTAATGCTCCCGGGGATCATCTTCGGGGAGCGCCGCCGGCGCGTGCATAGCGTGCTGCGCGGGGCGATCGCCCTGCTGGCCGGGGTGCAGATCCTGCTGGCGCTGCTGGTGCTGGATGGCGGCGGTCTGTGGACGCTGGCGGCGCTGATGGTCCTGTTCTTTGCCGCCTTTAACCTGCTGGAGGCGGGGCTGCCGTCGCTGGTTGCGCGCGTGGCGCCGGTCGCCCACAAGGGCACGGCGATGGGCGGCTTTGCCACCGCGCAGTTCCTTGGGATCTTCGCCGGCGGCGTGCTGGGGGGCGTCCTGCTGACACTGGTCGGGCCGGTCGGGGTGTTCCTCGCCGGGGTGCCGTTGCTGCTGGCCTGGTGGTGGATCGCGCGCGGGATGCACCCGCGCTACCGGTCCAACCGAGTGGTGGCGGTGCCCGCTCACTGGTCCGGTCACGAGGCGGAACTGCTGAGGACGTTTGCCGGGTGGCCGGGCGTGTACGAGGCGGACCTGTCGCCGGATGCCGGTTCCCTGTACCTGAAGGTGGAGCCCGGAGGGCCGGACACCCCCGAGCTGACAGCCTGGCTGGCGCGCACGCCAAGCGCGTAGAACGCGCGCAATGCCTCCCCGACTGGCCGCGCGAATCTGTCCACATCCCGGACCGGTGCACTGTCGCGGCCGGGGTGGACTGCTACACTATCGAATCTGTTTCTCCATGCTTGGACACAAGGAGGCCCCATGGCCCGCGGCGTCAACAAAGTCATCCTGCTCGGCAACCTCGGGGCCGACCCGGAAAAGCGCGAGACCCCGAACGGGGTTACCGTCACCAATCTGCGTCTGGCGACGTCGGAGCAGTGGACCGACAAGAACTCCGGCGAGAAGCGCGAGAACACCGAATGGCACCGGGTGGTGATGTTCGGGCGCCTGGCGGATATCGCCGCGCAGTATCTGTCCAAGGGCTCGCAGGTCTATGTCGAAGGCAAGATCCAGACCCGCAAATGGCAGGACCAATCCGGTAACGATCGTTACAGCACCGAGGTCGTGGCCAACGAGATGCAGCTGATCGGCGGCCGCGGTGGCAGTGGCGGCGGTGGTGGCGGTTTCGACCAGGACCCGGGTTATGGCGGCGGCAATGCCTACGGCGGTGGTGGCCAGCAAGGCGGCAACCGCAGCAACGCACCGGCCTCCGGCGGCGGCTTCGATGACGACGACGTCCCGTTTTAACGTCCATATAAGCCACGGTTCACCCACTAGCGAAGTACCGAGAGCATGATCCGCAAGGTCTACATCCAGACGCACGGCTGTCAGATGAACGAGTACGACTCCGATCGCATGCTCGACGCACTGCGTGAGCTGCACGGGGCGCAGCGTACCGATGATCCGGAGCAGGCCGACCTGCTGCTGATGAACACCTGCTCCATTCGCGAGAAGGCGCAGGAGAAGGTCTTCTCGTTACTGGGGCGCTGGCGGCAGATCAAGGAACGCCGGCCGGAGGTGATCATCGGTGTGGGCGGTTGTGTTGCCAGTCAGGAGGGCGATGCCCTGCGCGCCCGGGCCCCGTACGTGGATCTGGTGTTCGGCCCGCAGACCCTGCACCGCCTGCCGGCCATGATTCAGTCGGTGCGCCGTGAGCGTGCCCCGGTGGTGGATATCTCCTTCCCCGAGATCGAGAAATTCGACCGCCTCCCGGAGCCGAAGGCCGACGGTCCGAGTGCGTTCGTCTCGGTGATGGAGGGCTGCTCCAAGTACTGCAGCTTCTGCGTGGTGCCCTATACGCGCGGCGACGAGATCAGCCGCCCGTTCGACGACGTGATTGCCGAGGTGGTCGCGCTGGCCGCGCAGGGGGTCAGGGAGATCAACCTGCTGGGGCAGAACGTGAATGCCTATCGCGGGCCGATGGATGACGGCGACACCGCCGACCTGGCGCTGCTGATCCACTATGTCGCGGCGGTCGACGGGATCGAGCGCATTCGCTTCACGACCTCGCACCCGGTGGAGTTTTCCGATTCGCTGATCCAGGCCTTTGCGGACGAACCGAAGCTGGTCAGTCACCTGCACCTGCCGGTGCAAAGCGGCTCCGACCGCATCCTGGCGCAGATGAAGCGCGGCCACACGATCCTGGAGTACAAGTCCAAGATCCGCCGCCTGCGCGAGGCGCGCCCGGACCTGGATCTCTCCTCGGACTTCATCGTCGGTTTCCCCGGCGAGACCGACGCCGACCACGCCGCGACGATGAAGCTGATCGAGGAGCTGCATTTTGATTTCTCCTTCAGCTTTATCTACAGCGCGCGTCCGGGCACCCCGGCCGCATCGCTGCCGGATGACGTGCCGATGGCGACCAAGAAGGCCCGTCTGGCCGAGTTGCAGGCCCTGATCGAGCAGAACGGCCGCGCGCGAAACAAGTCCATGGTGGGCAACGTCGAGCCGGTGCTGGTGGAAGGTCCGGCCAAGCGCAACCCCGGCGAACTGGCCGCGCGCACGGCGAACAACCGCATCGTCAACTTCGCCGGGGACCCCGGCCTGATCGGGCAGTTGATCCCGGTCGAGATTACCGAGGCCCTGGCACATTCCCTGCGCGGGCGTACGGTGGAGCGGGCAATGCCCGCTGCCGTCGGCGCTTAGGGAAACCGACGCATGGCCAATCGTCTGGATTTCACCCTGGAGCCTGGTGACCAGGAGACGCTCGCGCGGATCTCCGGGCCGCTGGATGCCCACCTGCGCCTGATCGAGTCGCGCCTGGGCGTGGCCGTGCATAATCGCGGGCCGCGCTTCAATCTCACCGGGCCGGGCGGTGCCGTGAAGGCGGCCGGGGCCTTGATCCACGACCTGCACCGGATGGCGCAGGAAGAACCGGTCAGCCTGGAGCAGGTGCATACCGCGCTGCAGACCGCCCATGTTGAGGGGTTGGCGGAGCCCGAGGGCACGGGCGACGATCCCGCGTTGCGGCTCAAACGCGCGGTAATCCGTGGTCGCGGCCCGCGTCAAGCGAAATACCTGTCCGCGATCGCGCGGCACGATCTCAGTTTTGGCATCGGCCCGGCCGGGACCGGCAAGACCTACCTTGCGGTGGCCGCCGCGGTCGCCGCACTGGAGCAGGACCGCGTGCAGCGCCTGGTGCTCGTGCGTCCGGCGGTGGAGGCCGGCGAGCGCCTGGGCTTTTTGCCCGGCGATCTGGCGCAGAAGATCGACCCTTACCTGCGGCCGATGTACGACGCCCTGTACGAACTGATGGGCTTCGATCAGACCGCACGCTTGATGGAACGCCAGGTGATCGAAGTCGCGCCGCTGGCCTACATGCGCGGGCGCACCCTGAACGAGGCCTTCATCATCCTCGACGAGGCGCAGAACACCACCCTCGAGCAGATGAAGATGTTCCTGACCCGCATCGGCTTCGGCTCCACTGCGGTGGTCAACGGCGACATCACCCAGGTTGACCTGCCGCGGGGGCAGGGATCGGGCCTCAAGCACGCGATGCAGATCCTCCAGGGCGTGGAGGGGGTGCATATCACTCGTTTCCAGGCCGGTGACGTGGTGCGCCACCCGCTGGTGCAGCGCATCGTCGAGGCCTACGAGGCCCACGACCATGCGTCTGGCAAGCCGGCTGGGGAGTCTGAGCCCGGTTCCGGGCGGGGTGCCGATGGCGCTTGAAATCGCGGTGCAATACGCTGTTCCGCGTGCCGGTCTGCCTGGCCCCACCACCTTGCACCGGGCGGCCCGCGCCGCCTGGCGCGGGGCGGGCGCGGCCACAGTCACTCTGCGCCTGGTGGATGCCGAGGAGGGGCAGTCGCTGAATCACACCTTCCGGGGACGCGACTACGCGACCAATGTGCTGTCATTCCCGGCGCCGACGCTGCCGCCGGGCTTGCCGCCCGAGGCGAGCGCCTATCTCGGAGATATCGTCCTGTGCGTGCCGGTGCTGGCGCGCGAGGCGGCGGAACAGGGCAAGACGCTGGCGGCCCATTACCACCACATGGTGGTGCACGGGATGTTGCACCTGCAGGGCATGGATCACCAGACGCCGGACGAGGCCGCGCGGATGGAGGCAATTGAGTCCTCGATCCTGGCCGGGTTAGGCTATCCCAACCCCTACGATGCCGACCCTCCGGCCCGCGTCCTGTCGCCGCATCCTGCCGGAACCGCCCCCGATGCCTGAACCCGAACCCGACGAACAACCGATCTGGCGGCGCTGGCTGATCCGCGCCGGCGAGATCCTGCGCCCGCGCCGCGAGCCGGCGACCCGACACGAGCTGATCGAATGCCTGCGTGGTGCCCACGCCCGCGAGCTGGTCGATCCCGAGGCCCTGACCATGCTGGAGGGGGTGCTCAACGTCGCGGATATGCAGGTGCGCGACATCATGATCCCGCGCGCGCAGATGGAAGTGGTGCGCCGCGACGCGGGGCTCTCCGAGTTCCTCCCGGACGTGGTGGCTTCCGCGCATTCGCGCCTGCCGGTGGTGGGGGATCACCGCGACGAGGTGGTCGGCGTCCTGCTCGCCAAGGACCTGCTGCGCTTCTTTGGCGAGCCGGACGATGCCGCCTTCGATATGCAAGAGATCCTGCGCCCGGCGGTGTTCGTGCCGGAGAGCAAGCGTCTGAACGTGTTGCTGAAGGAATTTCGCCTGAGCCGCAACCACATGGCGATCGTGGTGGATGAGTATGGCGGCGTGGCCGGCCTGGTGACCATCGAGGACGTGCTGGAGCAGATCGTCGGCGAAATCGAGGACGAGCACGATGTCGAGGACTACCTGACCCAGATCATGCAGCACCCCGGTGGGCGTTACACCATCAAGGCGTTGACCCCGATGGAGGAGTTCAACGCCTACTTCCAGACCGCCTACAGCGAGGACGACTTCGACACCATCGGGGGCCTGGTGCTGTCGCATTTCGGTCATGTCCCGCGTCGTGGCGAACAGATCGTCGTGGATGGCATGCAGTTCCGCGTCCTGCGCGCCGACAACCGGCGCCTGCACCTGCTGGAGATGCGCCTGCCGGAGCCGGACATGCAGCCCGCCACCGGTGAGGGCTCGCAGCCGTTCGATGGTCCGGCCCGGGAGCCGGACGACCGCCACATCCCCTGATCGGCATGCAAACCTTCGTCGAACGCCTGCCGCCCTGGGCCTCCGGGCTTGTTGCCTTGCTGGCCGGGGCGGGTGCAACCCTGGCCTTTGCCCCGGTTGACTGGTTCCTGGCCGCCCCGTTGGCCCTGGCCGTGTGGTTCGCCCTGTTGCCGGGCGCCCGACCGCGCCGTGCCGCCTGGACGGGCTATGCCTTCGGCCTCGGATTCTTCGGGATCGGGGTGAGCTGGATCTTCAATAGCCTGTTGGTGTTCGGGCAGGCGCCACTGGTGGTCGCCTCGCTGATTACCGTGCTATTCGTGCTGGTCCTGGCGGGCTATCCGGCGTTGCTGGCTGGATTGGCGGCGCGCTTCCTGCCACTGGGGCGTCCGGCCGGGTTGCTGGCGCTGGCCGGTGGCTTGGTGCTGATGGAGCTGGCGCGTTCCTGGCTGTTCTCCGGCTTTCCCTGGCTGCTGTTCGGCCACACCGTGCTCGACACGCCGCTGCAGCCCTGGCTGCCACTGGTCGGCGAGCTGGGCGCGGGGCTGGTGGTGGCCCTGCTGGCCGTGGCGCTGGTCCTGGTGTTTCTGACCCGGCAGCGCTGGCTGGGCGCGGGCCTGGTGGGGGCACTGGTGATTGCCTCGTTGTCCCTGGGGCTCGCGCGCTGGGTGGAGCCGGGCGGCCAGACGATTTCGGTGGCCATGGTCCAGGGCAACATCGATCAGGCGCGCAAGTGGGATGCCGATGGCATCGAGTATTCGCTGGGGGTCTACGAGGAACTGACCCGCGAGGCGGGTGAGGTGGACCTGGTGGTCTGGCCGGAGACCGCGATCCCAGCGTTCTATGTCGAGGTCCAGCGACCGCTCGGGCAGCTCGTCCAGTCGCTGGCGGAGCATGACAGCGAACTGCTGACTGGGGTCTTCGACCATGCGTCGGCCGGACGCCATGTGTACAACTCGGTGGTCAACGTGACCACCGGGGCCGGCTACAACAAGCGCCAGCTGGTCCCCTTCGGTGAGTACATCCCGTTGCGCGGCCAGCTCGACTGGCTGGATCGGTTGCTGGCGATCCCGATGTCCGACCTTTCCCCGGGCACCGGCGACGGGCGCATGCGGGTGGCCGGTCAGACCGCCGGGGTCAGCATCTGCTACGAAGCGGCATATTCGCGCCACATCCGCGCCGCGCTGCCGGAGGCCGGGTTCCTGGTCAACGTCTCCAACGACGCCTGGTTCGGCGACAGCCTCGCCCCGGCCCAGCATCTGCAGATTGCCCGGGTACGGGCGGTGGAGACCGGGCGCCCGATGATCCGGGCAACCAATACCGGCATCTCGGCCCTGATTGATGCCGATGGCCGGATACTCGAGCGTTCGGGGATCTTCACCCGCGAGGTGGTCACGGGCACGCTACAGCCTCGCCACGGCGTGACGCCGGCAACCGCCACCGGGGCGGGGCCGGCGGTGCTGGCCGCGCTGGTGCTGGTGGTTGCCGGTGCCGCGGTCGGCCGTCGCCGCCGACGCTGACGGGTTATTCGGCCTCGGTGCCGCCGGGGCCGCGACGGAACGTCGTGTTGTGGCAGTTGGAGCACGGCGGGATGCGGCCGACCTTCGTCATGTGCACGGGATGGCCGCATTGCTTGCAGAGCAGTTCGCCGGGGCCGGTGATCTCGCCGGTGTGCCACTCGCCCATCACCTGGGCGCGCGCGGTCAATTCGGTGATCTCGATCCGGGTGCGGTCGGCGATGCGTTCCAGGGCGTTCTTGATGCTGGCCTCGATCAGACCCAGATCGATCTGTAGCCAGCCACGCCAGTCGGAGCTGCGGTTGTCGAGGTAGGCGCCCAGATCCTGCAGGTCGCGGCGCAGGTAGTCCATCACCTCGTGAGCCTCTTCTCGGGTCAGGTCACTGGCCTTCTGCACGCGGTCGCGGGCGTTCTCCAAAGCCTCGGTGATCGCCTTGCTGGTCTTGTCCTCCAGCTTTTCGAGGTCCTCGGTGACCTCGTTCAGCATGCGGTGGTACGCATCGCTCAGGCGCGATTCGCGCTGCTCATCGTGTTCCTTCCGTTCCTCGCTCATCGGCCTATCCTTCGCGGTTGCAGGTCTCGGTTTCCAGGGGCAGCCTGTGACGCCGTCTCCCCAAGGTTCAACGTTAGCACGAGCGCACGCACCCGGAGCAGGGGCGCTCCGGGTGCGTGAATGGGCCGTGTTTCCGCGGGAGTATCGGAGCCGCTGCCGGGATTGCGGGGGTTCAGGGCATTGGGACCAGATCCCGGTAGGCGTGCCACATGGCAAAGCCCAGCCAGGGGAAGATCACGATCAGGGCCAGCAGCGCGGTCGCCACCGAAACCATGAACAGCGCGGTGATGATCAGGCCCCACAGGATCAGCGTACCCGGGTTGTGACTGAAGGCCTTCAGGCTGACCCCGATCGATTCGATCAGGCTCTTTTGCGGGGCATCATCGCGTATCCGGTGATCCAGCAGGGCCGGGATCGTGACCAGGCTGAGGGCGAATACCGCGAGGCCGAACACGATGGCGGCCACCACCACCCCGACCAGCGAGATAATGCCGGCGCCGCTGCCGAGCATCGCGCCCACCAGGTGATGCAACTGTCCCATGACCGCGATTTCGCCGATGTTAAGCACCGCGATCCACATCCAGACAAAGCTGGCCCAGATCACGAACAGGATGGCCAGCAGCGCGGCAAAGGCCCAGATCGAGCCACCCATCGGCCCCAGCCAGCCGAGACCGGAACCGCCCGGTTCGCCGCGCTCTTTCTGCAGCGCGAGGTAGTTCACACCGACGGCGAGTACGGGTCCGAGGAGCAGGATTCCGGCCAGAAGCGAGAAGGCCATCCACGGCTGATTCCAGGACAGGCCCAGCAGGATCAGCGCGGCCAGGGTGATCACCAGGCCGTGCACCAGGGCCACAGGCATCTGCCAGAGGTCCCGCCAGCCCTTGCCGAGCCAGGTGCCCAGGTCCTCCGTCGCGACCTCGCGGATGGCCGGGGAATCCGTCTCCGGCGTATGTTCGGGGACCGTTTCCCCCAAGTCCTCGGGATAGGCGCGCTGCAGCATGGGCACCACGTCTTTCTCTTCACTCATAACCTGCCTCCTGAGAACGTTTTGCCAACCGCTTTCTTTGACTGTAGGTCTTGAGGCAGTCAGGTAGGGGTACTGTTCCCGGCGTTGCGTGACGGGTATCACATCGAAGACGTGTGGCGAGGGGTGGCCGGGCGGTTTCCCAGCCGCTTGGAGGGGGTGGGGGCGACTGGTATTCTGCGCAGTTCTTTGTTTCACGCGAAAACTCAGGGCAGGTGGGCCACATGCAGGAGCAGTATTCCCCGGAGATGATCGAGGCGCAGGTGCAGCGCCAGTGGGAGGAGGCTGACTGCTTCCGTGCGCGCGAGGATGCCGCCGGTGAGCCGTTCTACTGCCTGTCCATGTTCCCGTACCCCTCGGGCAAGCTGCACATGGGGCATGTGCGCAACTACACCATTGGCGATGTGATCGCGCGCTTCCAGCGCATGCAGGGGCGGAGCGTGCTGCAGCCGATGGGCTGGGACGCCTTCGGCCTGCCGGCCGAGAACGCGGCGATGCAGAACCACGTGCCGCCGGCGGCCTGGACGCGCCAGAACATCGAGCAGATGCGCACCCAGCTCAAGCGCCTGGGGTTTGCCTACGACTGGTCGCGCGAGTTCGCCACCTGTGATGCCGATTACTACCGCTGGGAACAATGGCTGTTCGTGCGCCTGTTGAAGAAGGGCCTGGTCTATCGCAAGAAGGCGACCGTGAACTGGGACCCGGTGGACCAGACCGTGCTGGCCAACGAACAGGTGATCGAGGGCCGGGGCTGGCGCTCCGGGGCGGTCGTCGAGCGCCGCGAGATGCCGCAGTGGTTCCTGCGCATTACCGACTACGCCGACGAACTGCTGGAGGCCCTGGACGAGCTGGACGGCTGGTCGGACCAGGTGCGCACCATGCAGCGCAACTGGATCGGGCGTTCCGAGGGCGTGGAGCTCGAGTTCGCGGTCGAAGACGGCGAGGCGCTGGCTGTCTACACCACGCGCCCGGATACCCTGTTCGGCGTTTCCTACATGGCGCTGGCACCGGAGCACCCGCGGGTGCAGGCGCTGGCGGAGCAGGACGCCGAGCTGGCCGCGTTCGTCGCCGACTGCGCGCAGGGCGGGGTGGCCGAGGCGGACCTGGCCACGATGGAGAAGAAGGGCCGCGCGCTGGGCTTCACCGCCCGCCATCCGCTGACCGGCGCGGATGTCCCGGTCTGGGTCGCCAACTTCGTGCTGATGGAATACGGCACCGGCGCGGTGATGGCCGTGCCCGCGCACGACGAGCGCGACCACGAGTTCGCGACGAAATATGGCCTGCCAATCCGCCAGGTGATCGCCCCGGCGGACGGCGCCACGGTCGACGTGCAGCAGGCCGCGTTCACCGACGCCGGCGTGCTGGTGAACTCGGGTGATTTCGACGGCCAGGCATCGGAGGCCGCCAAGGCCGCGATCGCCGAACACCTGGAGCAGGCCGGGCTGGGTCGGCGCCGGCGCAACTACCGCCTGCGCGACTGGGGCATCTCGCGCCAGCGCTACTGGGGTTGCCCGATCCCGGTGATTCACTGCGAGGCCTGTGGCGCGGTGCCGGTGCCGGAAGCGGATCTGCCGGTGCGCCTGCCCGAGGACGTGATCCCGGACGGGGCCGGCTCGCCGCTGGCGCGCATGCCCGAATTCTTCGAGACGCCGTGCCCGGAATGCGGGAAGCCGGCGCGGCGCGAGACCGATACCTTCGACACCTTCTTCGAATCCAGCTGGTACTTCGCGCGCTATGCCTGTGCCGACAACGACACGGCCATGCTGGATGCGCGCGCTGACCACTGGCTGCCGGTGGATCAATACGTCGGCGGCATCGAGCACGCCGTGCTGCATCTGTTATATGCGCGCTTCTTCCACAAGCTGCTACGCGACGAGGGCCTGCTGGCCTCCGACGAGCCGTTCACCCGCTTGCTGACCCAGGGCATGGTGATCGCACCAACCTTCTATCGCGAGCGCAAGGACGGCGGGAAGGACTGGATCAACCCGGCGGACGTCGAACTGGAGCGTGCCGAGGACGGCTCGGTGAAGGCCGCGCGCCACCGCGAGGACGGGGCGCCGGTCGTGGTCGGCGGCATGGAGAAGATGTCCAAGTCGAAGAACAACGGTGTGGACCCTCAGGCCCTGATCGAGCGCTTCGGCGCGGATACCGCGCGGCTGTTCACCATGTTCGCCGCACCCCCGGACCTGTCGCTGGAATGGTCCGACTCCGGCGTGGAGGGCGCGCATCGCTTCATCAAGCGCCTGTGGCGCGCGGTCCACGAGCACGTGGGCGGCGAGTCGCCCGGCACGCTGGACACGGACGCGCTGGACGATGCCGGGCGCGAGCTGCGGCGCAAGCTGCACGACACCATCGCCAAGGTCAGCGACGACATCGGCCGGCGCCAGACCTTCAACACCGCGGTGGCCGCGAACATGGAACTGCTGAACGACCTCGGCAAGTTCCCGCAGGACGCCGCCGAGGCCCCGGCTGTGCGCCAGGAGGCGCTGGAGGGCATCGTGCGCATGCTGGCCCCGATCATCCCGCACGTGACCGAAACGCTGTGGCGGGCCCTGGGTCACGACGCGCTGGTGGCCGCCACGCAATGGCCGCAGGTTGACGAGGCCGCACGCCAGGCCGCGCAGGAGACCCTGGCAGTGCAGGTGAACGGCAAGCGCCGTGCCGAGATCGCGGTCCCGTCCGGGGCCGACAAGGACGCGATCGAGACCGTTGCACGCAACGACGAAAACGTGCAGCGCCATATCGAGGGGCAGGATGTGATTAAGGTGATCGTCGTTCCCGGCCGTCTGGTCAACTTCGTGGTGAAGCCGCAATGACCGCCCTTTTGCGCGCGGGTCTGGTGCTGGTCCTGGTGGCCGCGTTGGCCGCCTGCGGCTTTCAGCTGCGTGGCAGCAGCGAGTGGCCGGAGGCACTGAATCCGGTGCAGATCACGGGCATCAATGCGCGCGACTCGCTGTACCGCGAACTGGCCGTGACCTTGGGCTCCTCGGGCGTGGATGTCGTGCGCCAGCGCCCGGAGGGCCAGGGTGCGATCCTGGAGATCCGTTCGGTCAACGATCAGCGCCGCACCCTGTCGGTGACCGAGGCCGCGCGGGTGTCCGAGTATGAACTGGTGCGCACGGTCGATGCGCGCCTGCGCCCGGTGGATGGCGAGGCGGTTGACCTGGGGCCACTGCGCGCCTCGCGCATCTATCTGTTCGATGGCACTGCGGTGCTCAGCCGGGGCGAGCGCGAATCCACCCTGCGCGAGGCGATGGACCGCGACATCGTCAGCCAGCTGCAGCGCCGGATCGCCGCCCTGATCGAGCCGGACGGCAGCCTGCGTGACCCCGCGGAGGACCCGGCCCCCTAATGGCGCTGGATATCGCCCGCCTGGAGCAGGACCTGGCGCGCGGCCTCGCGCCGATCTACCTGTTGCTGGCCGAGGAGCCGTTGCAGGCAATCGAGGCGGCCGATGCGATTCGCGCTGCCGCCCGCGAGCAGGGCTTCCTGGAGCGCACGGTGCTGGACCTGACCGCACAATCGGACTGGGGCCCGTTCGAGGCCGCGATCCGCGACCGGTCGCTGTTTGCCGAGCGCACGGTGCTGGACGTGCGCCTGGCGACCGGCAAGCCGGGCAAGACCGGTGGCGACCACCTGAAGGCCTACGCCGGCGACCCGCAGGCTGACTTGGTCCTGCTGCTGCACCTGCCGCGCCCGGACCGCGACATGCGCCGGGCCGCCTGGTTCAAGGCCCTGGAGGGCCGCGCGGTGGTGATCCACGCGCGCCCGGTGCCACCGGCCCAGCTGGGCGGCTGGATCCGTGCGCGGCTGCAGAGGAACGGTCTGCGCATCACCGACCCGGCGCTGGCGTTGCTGGTCGCGCGGGTGGAGGGCAACCTGCTGGCCGCGCGTCAGGAGATCGAGAAGCTGGCGCTGGCCGGCGTGACCGAGATCGACGAGACCGTGCTGGCGGAGGCCACCACGGATTCCGCCCGCTTCGAGCTGTTTGCCCTGGCCCCGACCGCGCTGCGCGGTGATGTCCGCCACGCCCTGCGCATGCTGGAGGGGCTGCTGGATGAGGGCCAGGCCGAGCCACTGATCCTGTGGGCGCTGGCCCGCGAGTGCCGGCTGCTGGTGCAGGCGATGGAGCGCAAGGCCGCCGGTGCCCCCGACCGTGAGGCGTTTCAGGGCAGTTTCGGCGACGGCCAGAAGGCCCTGCGCCAGGCCATGTCGCGGCTGGACCTGAGTGCAGCGCGGGGCCTGCTGGGCGAGGCCGCGCGCGTGGATCGGGTCATCAAGGGTCAGGAAAACGGCAATGCCCGGCAGGGGTTGCTAGACTTGGTGGCCCGTATGGCGGGGCGGCCGCTGACCCGACCCGAACCCGCACTGAATTCTCAACGAGTCTGACTGCATGAACGCTGCCGTGAACCCCACTGAATCCGCCGCTACCAGTGGCGTGGTCGCCCAGGTCGAGGCGCTCGGCCGTGCTGCGCGCGCCGCATCGCGGCGTATGGCCGAGGCCGAGCCGGGGGCGAAGAACACCGCACTGCATGCGATCGCCGAGGGCATCGCCGCGCGCCGCGCCGAGCTGAATGAGGCCAACAGCCGCGACCTGGAGGCCGGGCGCGAGCGCGGCCTGGACGCCGCGATGCTGGATCGCCTGGCGCTGACCGATGCCCGCATCGATACCATGATCGAGGGCTGCCGCCAGGTAGCCGGGCTACCCGATCCGGTGGGCACGATCTCCGACATGGCCTACCAGCCGAGCGGTATCCAGGTCGGCCAGATGCGCGTGCCGCTGGGCGTGATCGGGATCATCTACGAGTCGCGGCCGAACGTGACCATCGACGCCGCCGCGCTGTGCCTGAAGTCGGGTAATGCGGCGATCCTGCGTGGCGGCTCCGAGTCGCTGCATTCCAATCAGGCCCTGGCCGCGATTATCCAGGCCGGTCTGGAGCAGGCGGGGTTGCCGCGCGAGGCGGTGCAGGTGGTGCCGACTACCGACCGCGCGGCGGTCGGCGCGCTGCTGCGCATGCCGCAGTACGTGGACGTGATCGTCCCACGCGGGGGCAAGGGTCTGATCGAGCGCGTCAGCAACGAGTCTCAGATTCCGGTGATCAAGCACCTGGACGGCGTCTGCCACGTGTACGTGGACGGCGGCGCGGATGTCGACAAGGCGCTGGCGGTCGCGGTGAACGCGAAGACCCAGCGCTACGGGACCTGCAACACCATGGAGACGCTGCTGGTGCACGCGGACCAGGCCGAGGCCTTCCTGCCGCGCCTGGCGGCCGCGCTGGGCGAGCACCAGGTCAGCCTGCGCGGCTGCGCGCGGACCCGCGCCATCTTGGCCAGCAGCGGGGCCGAGAGCGGAGCCGACATCGCGGAGGCCACCGAGGACGACTGGGTGGCCGAATACCTGGGGCCGATCCTCGCGATCCGCGTGGTCGACGACCTCGATATGGCGATCGATCACATCAATACCTATGGCTCGCACCATACCGACAGCATCGTGACCGAGGACTACACCCGCGCCCGGCGTTTCCTGCGCGCGGTGGACTCCAGCTCGGTGATGGTGAACGCCTCCACCCGTTTCGCCGATGGCTTCGAGTACGGGCTGGGCGCGGAGATCGGCATCTCCACCGACAAGCTGCACGCCCGCGGCCCGGTGGGCCTGCACGGGCTGACCACGCTCAAGTACGTGGTGTTCGGCAATGGCCATATACGTGGCTAGGGAAACACTGATCAATGTACACGCTCGCGCTCGAGTCGCTTTTGCGTACGAACAAGGCGTGGTGACTGCCGTGCAGTCATTCTGCACAAGGGAACCGCAACGCCGTGCGCGCGCAAAAGCGGCCGAGCCCCTTCGGGGTTGGTACCCCAGGTTCCCCGATCCTGCGTTGCGCCGCTTGTGGGTAGAACCACTACCCGCTGCACCGCGCGCCTCGTCTCGGAAAACCTGGGGGGGCAACGCGAGTGTGTACATTGATCAGTGTTTCCCTAGGGGAGAAGCTGATTCAACCGTGTGTCTCCCTGGGGCGATCCCCGCGTGATCGGGATCCTCGGCGGCACCTTTGACCCGATCCACTTCGGCCACCTGCGCCCGGCGCTGGAGGTCCAGCAGCACCTGGGGCTGGAGCGCGTGCACTTCATCCCCTGCCACGTACCGCCGCATCGTGCGAGCCCCGGAACCGGCAGCGACGACCGCCTGGCGATGGTGGAGCAGGCGATTGCGGACGTACCGGGATTCGTCGCCGACCGTCGCGAGCTGGATCGTCAGGGGCCGTCCTACACCGTGGATACCCTGCTCAGTTTCCGCGAGGAGCTGGGGCCGGACGCGCCGCTGGTACTGATCATGGGAATGGATGCCTTCGCCGGGCTGCCATCGTGGAGCCGCTGGCAGCAGATCTTCGAGCTGGCGCATATCGTGGTCTCGCACCGCCCCGGCAGCCCGGCCTCCCACGATCTGGGCGGCTGGCTGGGGAACGCCGCGACGCACGACCCGGCGGCGCTGCACAAGGCGCCCGGGGGGCTGGTCTACTTCCAGCCGGTCACCCAGCTCGACATCTCCGCCACTGCCATCCGGGACGAGCTGCAGGCCGGGCGCAGCCCGCGCTTCCTGCTCCCCGGGGCCGTCAATCGCTACATCCAGGACCACGGTCTGTACCGGGCCGGGTCGAACCGCAATCACGGGACATGACCGACACAATGAACAGCGAACAACTCCTGGGGCTGGTGACCACGGCTCTGGACGACATGAAGGCACAGAACATCCGTACCATCGACGTGCGTGGCAAGACCACGCTGACGGATTTCATGGTGATCGCCTCCGGGACCTCCGGGCGTCACGTGCAGTCCACCGCCGAGTCGGTGGCCACCGAGGCCAAGCAGGCCGGCATCCCGCCGCTGGGAGTCGAGGGTCAGGAGAGCCAGGAGTGGGTGCTGGTGGACCTGAACGATGTCATCGTTCACGTGATGCTCCCGGAGACCCGCGACTTCTACAACCTGGAGAAGCTCTGGATGGCGGAGGAGGCCGCGGACACCGAGAAGGCCGCCCCCGAGGACCCCAGCCTGGAGCGGGTCCGGCGCCTGCGGCGCTGAACGCCGAGCGAGGCCTCGCCCGATGCGTCTGGACCTGATCGCAATCGGCAAGCGCATGCCCGACTGGGTGGCGGAGGGCTTCGCCGAATACGCCGGGCGCCTGCCGCGCGAGCTGGAGCTGAACCTGCAAGCGCTGGCGGGTCCGTCGGGCGCGAAGTCGATGGACACCACCACGCTCCTGCGCCGCGAGGGCGAGATCCTGCTGAAGGCGATCCCCGAGGGTGCGCGCGTGATCCTGCTGGACGAGCGTGGCAAGGCGGTCGACACCAAGGGCGTGGCCAAGCGCCTGGAGGACTGGCAAGCGGACGGTCGCGACGTCGCGCTGGTGATTGGCGGGGCCGCCGGGCTGGACGAGGCCGTGCGCGCCCGCGCCGAGTGGGCCTGGTCGCTATCGCCGCTGACCTTCCCGCACATGCTGGTGCGCGTACTGGTCGCCGAGCAGCTCTATCGCGCCTGGTCGTTGCTCAACAACCACCCCTACCACCGGGCCTGATCCCCCATGAGCCCGATGGCCCCGCCGCTCCTGCTCGCCTCCGCCTCGCCGCGGCGGCGGGAGCTTCTGGAGCAGGTCCAGCTCGCCTTCGAGGTGGCGCCGATGGACGTGGACGAGAGCGCGCAGCCGGGCGAGACGCCGGAGGCCCTGGTCGAGCGCCTGGCCGTCGCCAAGGCGGAGGCGGCGCGCGCTCGCCTGGCGCCCGGCCAGTGGGTGCTGGCGGCCGATACCGTGGTCGCCGTGGACGACGACGCACTGGGCAAGCCCGCGGATTTCGCCGACGCCGCCGCCATGCTCGGGCGGCTGTCCGGGCGCGAGCACCGGGTCGTGTCCGGCATGGCCCTGTGGCGCCCCGGCGAGGCCATGCGCGCCCGTCACGTGACGACCCGGGTACGCCTGCGCGAGCTGAGCCCGGCCGATATCGAGGCCTACTGGGCGACCGGCGAGCCACGCGGCAAGGCCGGTGCCTACGCCATCCAGGGCCGCGGCGCCGCCTTCGTCGAGTGGATCGAGGGCTCCTACACCAACGTGGTCGGGTTGCCGCTGTTCGAGCTGGAGGCCTGGCTGCGCGAGATGCCCGACCCGCCGCCGCGTGTCGGATCGGCGTCTCCCGCGGACGTTACTGGATCTTGTGGTGTTCCAGCGGGTAGCCGCGCTCCTTGAAGAAGCGGTAGCGGCTACGGCCGGCATCGCGCCCCGTCTCGTCGCCACCGACGATGTCGGCGACCCGTTCGAAACGCCCACAGTACTCCGGGACCTCGGGGGCGAGGTTGATCAGCACGTCGCAACGATCCGACGGCGCATGCGCCTCGTGCAGGGAGACCGGGACGTCCGTGTCGCGCACGTCGGTGCTGTGCGGCAGGAAGGCCGTGTCCTCGAAGGTCCACAACCATTCATCCAGGGTGCGCGTCAGCTCCGGCGAGCCGGTATGGATATGTACTCGATGTCCCTGCCCGCTGGCCTTCTTTGCCAGACGGCAGACGAAGCGCAGGCGTGCCTCCGGGGCCGGATCCTCGAGCAGGTAGAAGCTGACGTGGGTCATGCCCGCCGGACCGCGATCAGGCCTGGTCGAGCAGGTAGCGCATCAGCATCGGCACCGGGCGCCCGGTCGCGCCCTTTTCCTTGCCGCTCTTCCAGGCCACGCCGGCGATGTCGACATGCGCCCAGGTGTAGTCCTCGGTATAGCGCGACAGGAAGCAGGCGGCGGTGATGGTGCCGGCCGGGCGTCCGCCGATGTTGGCCATATCGGCGAAATTGCTCTTCAGCTGTTCCTGGTACTCCGGCCACAGCGGCAGCTGCCAGGCGCGATCCCCGCTCTCCTCGCCAGCGGCCAGCAGGCCCTTGGCCAGGCGCTCGTTGTTGCCGAGCACGGCCGCGCCCTGGTGCCCCAGCGCGATGATGCAGGCGCCGGTCAGGGTGGCGATGTCGATCACCGCCTTCGGCTTGTAGCGCTCGACCCAGGTCAGGGCGTCGGCCAGGACCAGGCGGCCCTCGGCGTCGGTGTTCAGGATCTCCACCGTCTGCCCGGACAGGGTGGTGATGATATCGCCGGGGCGGGTCGCGCGGCCGTCGGGCATGTTCTCGGCGCTGGTGACCACGCCGACCACGTTGATCGGCAACTCCAGTTCGCAGCAGGCCTCGATCACGCCGAACACGCTGGCCGCGCCACACATGTCGTACTTCATCTCGTCCATCTCGGCACCGGGCTTGAGCGAGATGCCGCCGGTGTCGAAGGTGATGCCCTTGCCGACCAGAACCACCGGGGCGTCGCCCTTGGTGGCGCCGGAGTATTCCATGGCGATCAGGCGCGGCGGGCGCTCGGAGCCCTTGCCTACGGCCAGGATTGCGCCGGCGCCGAGTTTCTCCAGGTCCTTCTCGTCCAGCACCGTGGTCTTCAGCTTCTTGTTCTGCTTCGCCATTTCGCGCGCGGTGTCGGCCAGGCTCTCCGGGTAGCAGACATTCGGCGGGGTATTGCCCAGGTCCTTGGCGCGATTGACGCCGGTGGCGATCGCCGCAGCCTCGCTGCAGGCGCGCTTCGCCGCCTCGGCCTCGTCGCGCTCCACGCTGAGCTGGATCTTCTCCAGCTTCACCGGGGTGGTCTTCTCCTTGCCCTTGAACGGGGTGAAGCGGTAGGCGGCATCCGAGATCGCCGCCACCAGGGTATGCACCGTCCAGGCGATGTCCTTGCCGCGCGGCTGGAAGTCCGCCACCGCGATCACCGCGCTGGTGGTGGGGCGCTCGATCAGGGCGGCCGCCAGGGTCTGCGCGGCCTTGCGTGCGGCGCGGGCGTCAAAGTCCTTCTTCGCGCCCAGGCCGATCAGGAGTGCGTTACCCTTGCCTCCACCGGTAGGCAGCAACAGCCGGCTGCCGGCCTCGCCGTCCATCTCGCCGGCCTTCAGCAGGGCGGTGATCTCGCCATCGCGCGCGGCATCCAGGGCGGTGGCGCCCGCGGCCGGCTTGCGCTTGTGGGCGATCCCGGCGGCGCGGATGCCGGCGCGGGGTTTGTCGAGGGTCGAGGTGGTGACGGAGAATTGCATGAATGCCTCCCGAAAATGAGTTCGATCATGGTACCAGCGCCAGGCGGCGCCCGGCCACGCGCCGCGCGGGCCGCGGGGTAATGCGCGCATGATCCTGCGCCGCGCCGAGCGTCTTATCGCCCGCGAGCTGCTGGTCACGCAGACCGCGGTCACCGTCGTGCTGTTGCTGGTGATCATCGGCGGCGTGTTGGGGCGGGTGCTGCGCGATGTCGCCGAGGGCAGTATCCCCGTGGATTTCCTGCCGGGCATGGTCGCCTTCGGCGCGTTCAAGGGCATTGTGTTCCTTTGGCCGGTGGCGCTGTTCCTGGCCTTCATGCTGGTGCTGGGCCGGTTGCAGCGCGACAGTGAGCTGGTGGCGCTACAGGCCAGCGGCATGTCCTTCGCCGCGTTTTATCGCGCGCTGTTCTGGGTGGCTGTGCCGGCTACGTTGCTGTTGTTGGTGCTGATGACGCTGGTGGTGCCACGTACCGAGGCCCAGATCGACCAACTGCGCGACCTCGCCGAGACACGCTCCGATCTGGTCGGCATCACGCCCGGGCGCTTCCTGCGCTCGCGGGTTGGCGAGCAGGTCTTCTTCGCCGAGCGCCTGAGCGAGGACCGCGAGGCCCTGCTGGAGGTGTTCATTTACCGCGAGGTCGACAGCGAGGCGCAGGTGACCGTAGCCGAGCGCGCGATCCCCGACCCGGGGGCTGAGGGCAGTGGTTTCCTGATCCTCGAGAACGGCTATCGCCATGTCGGCGTGCCCGGCGAGGGCAGCTTCCGCATGCTCGAGTTCGAGCGCCTGCGGACCCAGATCACCGAGCCGGATGCCGGGGCTGGGCGGCGCTCGCTGAACGCGATGTCGACGCTTCAGCTGTGGGCGGAGCGCGATCGGCCGGACCATCGTGCGGAGCTCGAGTGGCGCATCGCCATGCCGCTGTCCATCCTGGTGCTCACGCTGATCGCGCTGCCGCTGGCCCAGGTGCCGCCGCGGACCGGGCGCTATGCCCGCATCCCGGCGGCGATCGGCGTCTACGTGCTGTACGCGAACTTCCTGATCCTGGGTCAGGGGCAGCTGGCGGATGGCCGCACGCCACTGGCCCTGGGGCTCTGGTGGACGCATGGCCTGATGCTGGTTTTTTGGCTATGGCTGGCCTGGCGCAAGGGCATGCTGGGCCTTGGCCGGGGAGCGGGCGGCGGCCCTCGCCGCGTGGAGCGTGACGAGGTGGCTTCGTGACGACCGTACTGGGTCGCTACATCATGCGCCAGGTCCTGATCGGGACCGCGCTGGCCGTGGTCCTGCTGGTGGCGCTGGATGCGGTCTTCGCGCTGATTGACGAGCTGCGCGACACCGGGCGTGGCAACTATGGCCTGACCGAGGCACTGCTGTATGTGGCGCTGACCCTGCCGCGGCGGATGTACGACATGCTGCCCCCGGCGGCGCTGCTCGGCGGACTCTTGTGGCTGGGCAATCTGGCCGCCAACAGCGAGCTGACCGCGATGCGGGCCGCCGGAATGACGCTTGGGCGCTTCATCGGCTGGGTGATGCAGGCCGGACTGGTGGTCGTGGTCGTGATGGTGGTGGTCGGCGAGTTCTTCGCTCCTGCGGCCGAGAGTCGTGCACAGAACCTGAAGGCCAGCGCCTTCGATGAACAGCTGAGTGTGAGCCCCATCGGGCTCTGGGCGCGCGATGGCCAGCGTATGGTGCAGGCGGATGCGGTGCTGCCGGGCAACCGCCTGATCGGCGTGCGCATCATCGAAGTGGATGCGAACCGCGAGCCGCGCGAGATTACGCGTGCGCAGAGCGCGCAGTACGTGGACGGGGCCTGGCGGCTGCAGGGCGTGGCGCGTTCGCGGCTGTCGCTGGAGCGCGTCGAGCCCGAACGCCTGGAGGAGGAGGTCATCGGGCGCCTGATCGCGCCGGAGTACTTCGACATTCTGGTGGTTGAGCCCAGCCAGATGGCGGCACAGAACCTGGCGCGCTATATCGACTACCTGCAGGAAAATCGCCTGGACTCGGCCCCCTACGAGGTCGCGTTCTGGCAGCGACTGACCCTGCCGGCCAGCACCTTCGTGATGCTGCTGCTGGCGATCCCGTTCCTGTTCGGCTCGCAGCGCGAGGGTGGTGCCGGGCGGCGCCTGTTCATCGGCATCGCCATCGGCGTGTCGTTCGCCATCGTGATGCGCGCGATGACCCATCTGGGGCTGGTCTACAACCTGCCCCCGGTGGTTGCGGCGAGCCTGCCGGTGGTGCTGTTCCTGATTTTCGCGCTGGTGGCGTTGCAACGCATGGGACGTCAGACATGAGGGGGTGGCTGCGCGGTGGGTTCCTGATCGTGCTGGCGGCCCTGCTGGCGGCCTGTGGTGGCGCGGGCCCGGGCGACTTCGAGCCACTCCCGCGCCAGGCCACGGTGCTCGCCTTCGGCGACAGCGTGACCCACGGGACCGGGGCGGGCTCGGGCGAGGACTATCCGGCGCGGCTGGCGGCGATCACCGGCTGGACACTCATCAATGACGGGGTGCCGGGCGACCGCGCCAATAGCGCCCGCGGGCGCCTGGAGCCCAGCCTGCGCGAGCACCAGCCGGACTTGGTGCTGATCTGGCTGGGCGGCAACGACTTTCTGCGCCAGCGCGATCCCGCCGCGGTCAAGGAGGATTTGCGCGCCCTGGTGGCAACGGTGCATGAACACGGGGCCCAGCCATTGTTGCTGGGGGTGCCGCGGGCCTCGGCCCTGGGGGCCGCCACCGGGCGCCTGCGGGACGATCCGATCTATCGCGAACTCGCCCGCGAGGAACAGGTGGCCCTGATCGAGGGCGTGCTCTCCGGCGTGTTGTCCGAGCGCGAGCTGCGCGCCGACCCGGTGCACCCCAACGCCCGTGGTTACCGTCGCATCGCTGACGAGATTGCCGAGGCCCTGGACGACCTCGGCCTCTGGCTCGCCCCCTGATTCTGGATTACTACGAAGCTACGAAAAAGGGCAAGGTCAAGGGCGTTTTCACCACAGAGGGCACAGAGTCCACGGAGAAGACCGGACGGAGAGGGGTAGGATGTGATGAGCGCAGCGAATCGCATCATGTCGCGGCCCGGGGCGTTCCGGTTCCCGGGTTGATGCGTTTCGCTGCGCTCAACCGCATCCTACTCGCTGACGCCCAAACACAATGCCCTTCCCATCTTCCAAACTTCCTGTAAACCGCCTTTGACCTTCTTCGCGGTGAAGAAGCAGTTGGTGGGGGTCAGGTTTTCTGGTTTTGTTTCCAGCGCGGCTTGGCGAGGCCCTGGATGCGGACCAGTTCGGTGCTGGAGAGCCAGTCGTGCAGCATCCAGCGCCGCGGGTGGAACTGCGACAGGCCGAGCGCGAACAGCGCCGCCGCCGTGACCACGGTGATTGCCACGGCGCCGTGCTCGCGCACCGCCCAGATCGCCATCAGGATCACCAGCCACTGGGCGACCGCGACCAGGTAGCGCAGGGTGGCCTGCCAGGCATTGACCGCGTGGCCACCCTCGGTGCGCAGCTGGATGTTCCAGGCCTGCATGCCAAGCGTCTGTCCGGTGCGGGTCCAGAACCAGTAGAAGAAGCCCCAGGCCACGATCAGGTTGAGCACGAAGTGCACACGCGGCGAGTACAGCCCGGTGGTATTGCCGAGGACAACCACCAGCAGGCCAAGGACCATCCAGATCGCCACCAGCAGCAGGGCATCGTAGACGATGGCGGCCAGGCGGCGGAGCAGGCTCGTCGGTTGGCCGTCGACGGACAAGGCGGCGGTTTCGGTCATGGGATTCCCGGATGGTTCTGGATTTGGCCGCAGGCGCGGAGTGGGCGTAGTCTTGCCGTATGGAGCGACGCTTTCAACGTATCCCTCTGGAATTTCCGGCTACCCTGCTCACCGACGGCGGGGACTGCGCGGTTCGCGTGGAGGATATCTCCCTGAAGGGGGTGCTGCTGGAGGGCGCGGATCTTCCGGTCCTGGCCGATGGGGACGAGGTCAGCGTCGATATCCCGCTCAGCGGCGAGGCGCGCATCACCGTCGAGGGCCGCGTGTGCTGGCACGAAGGCCTGTGGCTGGGCGTGGAGATCGAGGCGATGCCGCTCGAATCCGCCTCGCACCTGCGGCGCCTGGTCGAGCTCAACCTGGGTGACGAGGCCCTGCTGGAGCGGGAATTCGCCGCGCTCGTCCAGTCCCCCTGAGCGCGGGCCGAAACTCGGGTCACACCTCCGGGAAGATCTCCCGGAACGGCAGCACCTCCACCCAGTCCCCCGCCCGGGCCCCGCTGGACTCGCGGGGCAAAACCACGTAGGCGTTGGCCTCGCTCATCGCGCGCAGCTGGTGCGAGCCCTGGCCGCCGGCTGCGCGCACCACCCAGCCGCGGTCGTCAGTCTCGAGTAACGCGCGCTGGAAGTCCTTGCGGCCCGGGGTCTTGTACAGATCCTCCAGCAGGCGGGCGTTCAGGGTCTGCGGCTCGTTCGCGTCGCGCCCGGCCAGCTGCAGCAACGCCGGGCGTACCAGCAAGGCGAAGGTGGTCATCACCGCCACCGGGTTGCCGGGCAGGCCGAAGAAATGCGCGCGGCCGAACTGTCCGAATGCCAGTGGCCGCCCCGGCTTGATCGCCAGCTTCCAGAAACCGACTTGTCCCGAGGCCTGCAGTACGCGGGTCACGTGATCGGCATCGCCCACCGAGACGCCCCCGGTGGTGATGATCATGTCCGCGTCCGCACCGGCCCGGGTCAGGGCTCGTGAGACCTCCGCCTCGGTGTCGCGGATCACGCCGTAGTCCAGTACCTCCACCGGATAGGCGCTCAGCAGCGCGCGCAGGGTGTGGCGGTTGCTGTCGTGGATCTGTCCCGGGCCCAGCGGTTGATCGACGGGGACCAGTTCGTCCCCGGTCGAGAAGAAGGCCACGCGCGGCCGGCGCAGCACGCTTACCCGGGCGATACCCTGACTGGCCAGGACCCCGATCTCGGCGGCGCCGATGCGCTGCCCGGAAGCATATAGCGGGCTGCCGGCGGCGGTGTCACTGCCCGGTCCACGGATGTTGTGTCCCGGTGTCAGGCCGCCGTTTTGCAGGGTGATCGATTCCCCGTCCCGCTGCACCTGCTCCTGCATGATGACCAGTTCGGCCCCGGCCGGGACGACCGCGCCGGTCAGGATACGCAGGCACTGGCCGGGCTGCAGCTCGCCATCCCAGGGATGCCCGGCCGCCGATGTGCCCACCAGTGCGAGACAGGCCCCGTCCGTTGCGTCCGCGGCGCGCAGGGCGTAGCCATCCATGGCCGAGACCGCCGCTGGCGGCACGTCGATGCGTGCGTGAATCGGCTGGGCCAGGGTGCGCCCGAGGGCCTCTTCCAGCGTGACCTGTTCGCTCTGGGTGATCGACCGGCAGGCCTCGAGGATCGCGGCACGGGCCTGTTCCAGGGTCTTGGCGTTGGAATCGAATTCGTCGCAACCGGGGGCAGCCTCGGGCATGGGATGTCTCCGCTTCAGGGATGAATATTCAGATAGTCGATGATGAAGGCAGCCACTGCGTCGGGGTCGTTGACCGGCAGCAGTGGGCCGTCGAAGTCCAGGGTCGGGGCGTCGGTGGCCACCGCGATCACCCCGGCGACCTCGCGGTACAGTGGCGGCTTGCCGACCGACGGGCGGTGCACCTCGATCTTGGGCAGGTCCCACTGCTTGAAGCCCTCGACCAGGATCAGGTCGGAGCGTCGCGGGTCCAGCCGCGCGCACAGCATGTCCAGATCCGGCACGCGGCCGTCGTCGGTCTCCGGCGTCTCCACCATCAGGGCGTAGCGCCGCCCGGAGGCGACCAGCATCTGGTCAGCCCCGGAGTGGCGCAGCTCAAAGCTGTCCTTGCCCGGCTTGTCCACGTCGAATTCGTGGTGGGCGTGCTTGATCATCGCCGGGCGCAGGCCCCGGGCGCGCAGGGCCGGGATCACGCCCTTGAGCAGCGTGGTCTTGCCGCTGCCGCTCCAGGCGGCGAAGGCGATGCGGGGCAGGGTCGAGGGGGTGGTCGGTTCGGTCATGGGCGTCGTTCCCGGGCACTGCGGTTCGGGATCGAAAGTATAGCGATCATGATCAGTCTCTCCCCAGGTCATCCGGTGTGTTGATGTTGGCGAACGCCTGCGGCTGATCGGAGAAATCGACGGGGATTGCACCCATGTCGCGGAACCAGCGTCCCGCGGCCAGGGACCCGCGCTCCAGGTCGTCCAGCAGGGCCTGCGCCAGTGTCGGGCGCAGCAGCGCGAACAGCGGCTGCAGGCGGTCGCCGTCGTGGGCGACCGCGGCCGGGGCGTGTTCCCGGTCCAGGGCCTGTTGCAGGCGTTGGCCGAGATCCCGCGGGCAATGCGGGGCGTCCACCGGGGCGCACAGGAGGTTTTGGCCGGGGAAGGCTGCGAAGGCCGCCGCGATCCCGGCCAGCGGGCCGCGGTAATCGGGGTGCAGATCGCAAAGACAGGGAAACCCCAGCGCCCGATAGCGGTCGATATCGGTATTGCTGCTAACGGCCAGCTGTGCGGCCTGGGGCTGCAGGCGCTCGATCGCGTGTTCGATCAACGGGCGCCCGTGGTACTCGACCCAGCCCTTGTTGCACCCGCCCATGCGGCGGCC
Organism: Thioalkalivibrio sp. ALM2T; assembly: GCF_000381505.1. Classification (NCBI taxonomy): domain Bacteria; kingdom Pseudomonadati; phylum Pseudomonadota; class Gammaproteobacteria; order Chromatiales; family Ectothiorhodospiraceae; genus Thioalkalivibrio; species Thioalkalivibrio sp. ALM2T. The sequence continues at coordinate 57,584 of NZ_KB906567.1, read as the reverse complement.
CTGGCCGCCGGCCAGGATCACGGCGGTGAGGGTTTCGGGCGGGGTCTGCATTGCCTGCGTTTCCATGCGGGTCTGCGGGTTCGGCGCCGGTCCGGCCTTTGGTTTATCGTGGTGGTGTCGGCTGTCGCGTGTGCGCACGCAGTGTACGACGAATCCATCCTGACGGGAGAGGAAGCCCATGCGGGTTCCATTCGGGCGCAACGCGGGACAGGGCGGATGGCGCCCCTGGCGACATCTGTTGTGGCTGACCTGCCTGTTGCTGGGCGCCGGCTGGCTGGTGGCGGCGAGCATGGCCGATACCGGGGATCGCCACGGCCTGATGCTGACCGTGGAGGACGCCATCGGCCCGGCCACCGGCGATTACATCCGTCGCGGCATTGAACGCGCGGAGGCGGAAGACGCCGAGATCATGATCCTGATGCTGGATACCCCCGGCGGACTGGATTCCAGTATGCGCAGCATCATCAAGAACATCCTGCAATCGGACGTGCCGGTGGTGACGTATGTCCACCCGGCCGGCTCGCGCGCGGTCAGTGCCGGGACCTACATGCTCTATGGGTCGCATGTCGCGGCCATGACCCCGGCCACCAATCTGGGTTCCGCCACGCCGGTGCAGATGGGGGGCGGTGGGCTCCCGGGCATGGATCCGCCGGAAGCGGGCGAGGACGCCGACGAGGCCAGTGGCGACGAACGCAGCGACGACGACGCGGACGAGGCGCCAGCGGGCGAAAACGGAGCGCCTGACGGCGAGGTGGATCCGGCCAGCGAGGAAGAACTGCTGGAGGACGATCCGGCACCGCGTCGCGGCGACGACGCGATGGGGCGCAAGGTGCTGGAGGACGCGGTGTCGTACATCCGCGGTCTGGCCGAGCGCTATGATCGCAACGCCGACTGGGCGGAGGAGACGGTACGCGAGGGCTCCAACCTGACCGCCTCCGCGGCGCTGGAGCAGAACGTCATCGACTTTGTGGCGGACAACCTGGACGACCTGCTCGCCCAGATCGACGGGCATACCGTGCGCATGCACGACGGTGAGCGCACACTCTCCACCGAGGGACTGGAGATCGTGCGCATGGACCCGGACTGGCGCACCCAGTTGCTGTCCGTGATCACCAACCCGAACATTGCCTATATCCTGATGCTGCTGGGGATCTACGGCATCATCTTCGAGCTGGCCAATCCGGGCGCGATCTATCCCGGAGTGATTGGCTCGATCGCGCTGATCCTGGCGTTCTTTGCGCTGCAGGTGATGCCGGTGAACTACGCGGGCCTGGCGCTGATGCTGCTGGGCATGATCTTCATGATCGCGGAGGCCTTTGTGCCCAGTTTCGGGGCCCTGGGCATAGGAGGAATCGTGGCGTTTACAACCGGTTCGATCATTCTGTGGGACGATCCCAACCTGAACGTGGCCCTGCCGCTGGTGATCGGCACGGCCATCGCCATCGGCATCCTGTCGGTCTGGGTGCTGGGGCGTCTGTTCAGCATGCGAGGCAAGAAGCCCGCCACCGGCCATGAAGAGATGATCGGCATGCTTGGCGAGGCGCGCGAGGACTTTGAACGCAGTGGCCGGGTCTGGGTCCACAGCGAGCAGTGGAACGCGGAGACCTCGGCACCCGTGCGCGAGGGGCAGAAGGTGCGGGTGACCGCCATCGACGGGCTCAAGCTGCAAGTCGAACCCGCGACCGAAGAGGACACCCCGGGCACTGCATCGACCGGCTGACCGGCCGGTGCAGTACTCACAACGTAGAAGGAGCAGGACATGAACGATCTCGGTTTCTTTGTCGTTCCGCTAGTCATCCTGATCGCCATCATCGTGATGTCGATCAAGGTGCTGCGCGAGTACGAGCGTGGCGTCATCTTCTTCCTGGGGCGGTTCCAGGCGGTCAAGGGTCCGGGCCTGATCATCGTCATCCCGGGCATCCAGCAGATCGTGCGGATCGACCTGCGCATCATCACCCTCGACGTGCCCAGTCAGGACGTGATCTCCCAGGACAACGTGACGGTACGGGTCAATGCGGTGTTGTACTTCCGCGTGGTGGATTCGGCCAAGTCGGTGATCCAGGTGGAGGACTACTACGCCGCGACCAGCCAGCTGGCGCAGACCACATTGCGCTCGGTCCTCGGCAAGCATGATCTTGACGAGATGCTCTCCGAGCGCGACAAGCTGAACAACGACATCCAGGAGATCCTCGACTCGCAGACCGACGCCTGGGGCATCAAGGTCACTAACGTCGAGATCAAGCACGTCGACCTGGACGACTCGATGATCCGAGCAATCGCCCGCCAGGCCGAGGCCGAGCGCGAACGCCGCGCCAAGGTCATCCACGCGGAGGGCGAATTGCAGGCGGCCGAGAAGCTGGTGCAGGCCGCGCAGAAGATGGAGGCGAGCCCCGCCGCGTTGCAGCTGCGCTACCTGCAGACCATGGCCGACATGTCGACCAACGGCAATGCCAACAGCATCTTCTTCCCGCTGCCACTGGAGCTGACCAAGGTGTTCGAGAGCCTGGCCGGAAAATTCCGCGCAGAGACCCCGGGGGCACCGGGCAATCCGGGCAATCCCGGGGACGGCCAGCCGTAACGCGTGACCACTGCCGAGACGGCCTCATCGGCCCTCGATCGTTTCCTGGACGAGCTCTGGGCGGTCGAGGGCCTCTCCGACCACACCCTGGCGGCCTACCGCCGCGACCTGGAAGGTCTGGGACACTGGCTGGAGCCCAGGGGCGTGGATCTGGAGACCGCCGGGGCGGCCGACCTGCTGGGGTACGTCAGCGCACGCATGCAGGCCGGGGCGCGGCCGAAGTCCATCACCCGGGCGCTGTCCAGCATTCGCCGCTTCTATCGCTATCGGGTCTATCAGGGTGAGCGCGAGGATGACCCCAGCGCCGGGATCGAATCGCCCCGCGCCGGGCGTCCGTTGCCGGACAGCCTGTCCGAGGCGCAGGTGGATGCCCTGCTGCAGGCGCCCGATCTCGAGACCCCGGTGGGCCTGCGCGACCGCGCGATGCTGGAGCTGATGTACGCCACCGGCCTGCGCGTCTCCGAGCTGGTGGGCCTGGAGCAGTCAGAGGTCAACAGCCGCCAGGGCGTGGTGCGCATCACCGGCAAGGGCGACAAGGAACGTCTTGTGCCGCTGGGCGAGGAGGCGGCCCACTGGCTGGCCCGCTTCCAGCGCGAGGCGCGACCGGACCTGATGGACGGTCACCCTCCCTGCGAGACGGTGTTCGTCACCCGCCGCGGGCGCGGGCTGACGCGCCAGGCCTTCTGGTACCGCATCAAGGCCCATGCGCGCCGTGCTGGCATCGAGTCGCCGTTGTCGCCGCATACCCTGCGCCACGCCTTCGCGACCCACCTGCTCGATCACGGGGCGGACCTGCGCGTGGTGCAGATGCTGCTGGGCCACAGCAGCCTGTCGACCACGCAAATCTATACCCACGTCGCACGCGCCCGCCTGCAAAGCCTGCATGCGGAACATCATCCCCGCGGATGACGTCTACTACGCGTTCTTGCCAGTAAAAAGCCCGAGGCCCCCGCGCCTGGGACTGCTAGACTGGCCCCGCTTTTTGTACAGCCACGAGAGAATCCATGCTCCTGAAACGCGTTCTTCCCCTTGCCGCGGCCCTGGCCGTGTTCAGTACCCCGGTCATGGCGACCGATGCCATTGAGGAATCCATGGCCCGGGTGATTCCGGATGCCGAGGCCGACAGCATCCGGCAGACCCCGGTGGACGGCCTCTACGAGGTGCGCTACGGCACCGATATCCTCTATGTCTCCGAGGACGGCCGGTATCTGATTCAGGGCAGTCTGGTCGATCTGGAAACCCGCGAGAATCTGACCCAGGCCGCGCTCAGCGGCGTGCGCGCCGACATGTTCGCCGCCATCGACGACAGCGAGCTGGTGACCTACTCGCCGAACGGCGACACTCGCGGTGTGCTGAACATCTTCACCGACCCGAATTGCCCCTACTGCCGCGAAATCCACCAGGACCTGCCGGAGTATCTGGCGGCTGGCATCAAGGTGCGCTACCTGATGTTCCCGGTCCTCGGTCGCGATTCTCCGGAGATCATGGATCGCATCTGGTGCGCGGATGACCGCGAAGACGCGATGGACCGTGCCAAGGAAGGCGACAAGCTGAACGACATCGACGGCAGCTGCGCCACGCCGCAGGATCAGCACATGGCCATGGGCCAGCAACTCGGGCTGCGCGGTACCCCGGCCCTGATCACCGAGGGCGGTCAACAGCTCTCCGGTTATCAGGAACCACAGGCCGTGATCGAGCGCATCCTCGGCAGCAACTGACGTCTCGACCGATTCGGGTCGCGCAAGGCGGTCCGGACCCCTGAGGGAGGGAACATGCTGGAGTATCAGCTGAACGTCGAACGGGTAGACGCGCACGGCAGCCTGGCCCGGGCCAAACAGGCCGAGGTCACGCTGGATACTGATATGGACGGGCGTGACGATGCGCTGAGTCCGCCGGAGCTGTTGCTGGCGTCACTCGGCGCCTGCATGGTGCGCGGCATCCAGCGGGCCCTGCCGATGCTGCGCATTGAGGTGGGCAGCATCGCCATCCAGTTGCGCGGCTGGCGTCAGGATGACCCGCCCGCGATGGCGAAGATCGAATACCGCGTCGAGATCGAAACCGATGCCGACGAGGAGATGCTCGAGATCCTGCACCGCAACGTCTGCAAGGGCACGATCTACTCGACCCTCGCCGCCGGCACCGAATTGACCGGCGAGGTGGTCGCCAAGCAATAGGTCGCCGGCCATCAGCTTGGGATGTCATCCCGGAAACCGCATCGCGGTTATCCGGGATCTCTCGGGCGTGGATGACAGCTTTGGGAGACCCCGGCTCCCCGCTTCGCTGCGGCCGGGATGACGAGGGTGTTGAGGTCGGGCCATAAGGCCGGGATGTCAGGGGTTGAGGGGAGTCTGGCCAGGATAGACCAGTGGTGGCCGGCAACGCCCCATCGGCGAGGGGGCTCGCCTCCTACAGAGGGCTTTGTATGTCTGTGGGAGGCCAGCCCTCTGGCCGATGGGACATGGTCGAAGTCGCTGGCGCCGAAAGTATTACAGCGGCGGCGACCGAGACCGGCTTCAGTACAGCAGCGAGGCCATCTGTCGGCGGAACTGTCCCACCAGCGGGTGATCGTTGCCGAGTACCTCGAAGGCAGCGAGCAGGCCCTTCTGGCCGGCGCCGTCGTTGTAGCTGCGGTGCTGTTTCATCAGCTGCAGGTACAGCCCCAGGGCCTCTTCGGCGCGGCCGGAGAGCATCGCGTAGGCCGCCATCTGCTCCAGAGCTTCGGGGCGAGGATTGTCACCTTTTAGTTCCTGTGCGACGGCCTGCGGGTCGACGCCGGCCGCCGTCTTGGCAAACACCAGGCGGGCGCGCAGGGTCTTGGCCTCTTCCTTCTCGCTTTGATCCAGCGGCAGTTTGGCGAGTTCGGTCTCGGCCGCCTCGGGATCGCCGGACTGGGCCAGGGCGCGCGCCAGCTCGATGCGCAGGTCGCCATTGTCGGGGTCCTCCTCCAGCGCGGCCCTGAGGGTCGCCAGGGCGCCGTCCACGTCGCCGGTCTTCGCCTGCTCGCGCGCCTGTTCGATCAGCTTGTCGGAGGGCTTCTCCAGGTACTGGTCGATCATCGCGCGGATGTTCGGCTCCGGTTGCACGCCCATGAACTGATCCGCCGGCTTGCCGTGGCGAAAGATCATGACGGTCGGCAGGCTGCGCACACCGTATTGCTGTGCCAGGGCCTGCTGCTCGTCGCTGTTGACCTTGGCCAGGCGGAACTTGCCGGTGTACTGCGCGGCGAGCTGCTGCAGTAGCGGCATCAACTGCTGGCACGGCCCGCACCAGGCGGCCCAGAAGTCCACGACCACCGGGCGCTGGTGGGACTCGTCCAGCACCGCCTGCTGGAAGTTTTCCTGCGTGACGTCGAGGATATCGTCGCCGGTTGCGCTTGCGGCATCTGCCATCGGAACCCTCCTAGAATACTTGAACACGAAATCTGCACTGCATTGTTGGGATCGCCCCCGGGATTGCAAGCAGCCTTTCCCCCGCAGGCTTTGGTACGCTGCGCACAGTCCGGCACCCGGGGTCGCTCCGGCAACGAATGCCAGCCACCCTCGTCATCGCGAGGCGCGCAGCGCCGTGGAGATCTCTGCGGGTGGCCCCGGCGCTGGCTGGAGCGGACGCCGGGCGTTGCATTGGGAGGTTGCTTCGTTGCCTTCGGCTCCTCGCAATGACGGTGCAGGATGACCGATGCCGTGCCCGGTACGGGGTGTGATCAATATCAATCAAGGGGATTCCTGCGTGAGCTATTCCGCATCCGATATCGAGGTCCTCGAGGGGCTGGACCCGGTGCGCAAGCGCCCGGGCATGTACACCGACACCACCCGCCCGAACCACCTGGCGCAGGAGGTGATCGACAACTCGGTGGACGAGGCGATCAGCGGCCACGCCAAGCGCATCGATGTGATCCTGCACAAGGACGATTCGGTCTCGGTCAGTGACGACGGCCGTGGCATGCCGGTGGATCTGCACCCGCGCGAGAACCGCCCCGGGGTCGAGGTGATCCTGTCCACGCTGCATGCGGGCGGGAAGTTCTCGGACAAGAACTACCAGTTCTCCGGTGGACTGCACGGGGTGGGCGTGTCGGTGGTCAATGCGCTGTCGCAAAAGCTCGAGGTGCAGATCAAGCGCGACGGGCGCGAATACCGGATGGCCTTCTCCGGCGGTTACAAGACGCAGGACCTGGAGGCGGTCGGCGACGTCGGTAAGCGCAACACCGGCACCACGCTGCACTTCTGGCCGGACCCACAGTACTTCGATTCGCCGCGATTCTCGGTGCCCCGACTCAAGCACATCCTGCGCGCCAAGGCGGTGCTGTGCCCGGGCCTGACCGTGACCTTCCGCGACGAGACCACTGGCGAGGCCTGCGAATGGTGCTACGCCGCCGGGCTGCGTGACTACCTGGTGGAGGCCCTGGATGGTCTGGAGCGCCTGCCGGAGGAGCCGTTCATGGGTTCGATCTCCGGGGCGACCGAGGCCGCCGACTGGGCCGTGACCTGGCTGCCGGAGGGCGGCGAGGTGGTCAGCGAGAGCTACGTGAACCTGATCCCGACCACCCAGGGCGGTACCCATGTGAACGGCCTGCGCACCGGTCTGACCGAAGCGGTGCGCGAGTTCTGCGAGTTTCGCAGTCTGCTCCCGCGCGGCATCAAGCTGGCCCCGGAGGATGTCTGGGAGCGGGTGGCCAGCGTGTTGTCGTTCAAGATGCAGGATCCGCAGTTCGCCGGGCAGACCAAGGAGCGGCTGTCCTCGCGCCAGGCCGCGCCATTTGTTTCCGGCGTGGTCAAGGACGCCTTCAGCCTGTGGCTGAACCAGCACCCGCAGCAGGGCGAGCGCATCGCGGAACTCTCGATCCAGAACGCACAGAAGCGCCAGCGCGCCGGCCGCAAGGTGGTGCGTAAGAAGATTACCCAGGGCCCGACCCTGCCGGGCAAGCTGGCGGACTGTGCCAGCCAGGATCTGGAGCGCACCGAGCTGTTCCTGGTCGAGGGCGACTCGGCCGGCGGCTCGGCTAAGCAGGCGCGCGATCGCGATTTTCAGGCGATCATGCCGCTGAGGGGCAAGATCCTGAATTCCTGGGAGGTCGATCCGGACCAGGTGCTGGGCTCGCAGGAGATCCACGACATCTCCGTGGCGCTGGGCGTGGACCCGGGGCAGGCCAGCCTGGACGGACTGCGCTACGGCAAGGTCTGCATCCTCGCGGATGCCGACTCCGACGGCGCCCATATCGCCACGCTGCTGTGTGCGCTGTTCCTCAAACACTTCCGCCCGCTGGTGGAGCGCGGGCATGTCTACATCGCGATGCCGCCGCTGTACCGCGTCGATGTCGGCAAGCAGACCTTCTATGCCCTGGACGACGACGAGAAGGCCGGCGTACTGGAGCGCATCGAGGCGGAGAAGATGAAGGGCAAGGTCTCCGTGACCCGCTTCAAGGGCTTGGGCGAGATGAACCCGCTGCAACTGCGCGAGACGACCATGAACCCGGACACCCGGAGGCTGGTGCAGCTAACGCTGGATGCCACCGACGACACCCTCCAGCTGATGGACATGCTGCTCGGCAAGAAACGCGCCTCCGAACGCCGCGCCTGGCTGGAAGGCAAGGGCCACCTGGCCGACGTCGAGGTCTGACACCGGCGCTTCAGCGATAGACCTCACGGCGGTGGCCGATCTTCACCACCGTGACGATCAGTTGGTCATCCTTGATTTCGTAGAGGATGCGATAAACGCCCTGCCGCACGCGGTAACGTTCCTGCGCGGATAACTTCTCGCTGCCCGGTGGGCGGGGGTCTTCCGCCAGTGAGGCGATGCGTTCCAGGATGCGGCGTACGTCCTTGTCAGGAATCCGTCGGAGGTCCTTGGCGACGGATTTGCGGACAACGACCTCAAATCTTGCCATGCGCCTTCAGGTCGTCGAGGAGTGCCTCGTAGGTCATGGTTGGCTCTGCGACGCGATCTTCGAACGCCTGCAAATCCTCCTGATCCTCGATCAGTGTCTGGCGCACGGCACGATTGACCAGATCGGAGACCGAACATTGCGTGGAGGCGGCCTTCAGGCGCAGTGCCCGGTGTAAGTCCGGTTCGAAATAGACGGTGGAACGTTTGTTTGGCTCGTTCATCGGGGCCTCCATGATGCTTGGTACCATGGACATCGTAACGCTGTGACGTCATGACGTCACAGCGATTGGTCCGAACCTGCGTCAGGCCCGCGCCGATGGGCGCGAGCGCAGCCAGTGGTACAGGGCTGGCAGCACCAGCATGTTGAGGGCGGTGGAGCTGAGCAGGCCGCCCAGGATTACGATGGCCATCGGGGCCTGGATCTCGGTGCCGGTCTCGCCCAGGCCCAGGGCCAGCGGGATCAGCGCCAGCGCGGCGGTAAGGGCAGTCATCAGGATCGGGGTCAGCCTCTCCAGCGCGCCGCGTTCCACGGCCTCGTCCAGCGGTACGCCCTCGGCCGCCAGGCTCTGGTAGCGGCTGATCAGCAGCAACCCATTGCGCACGGCGATGCCGAACAGGGTGATGAACCCGACCAGGGCCGCGATGGTCATCACGCCGCCCATGGCGAACACCGCGATGACCCCGCCGATCAGGGCCAGCGGGATGTTGACCATCACCAGCAGGACCAGGGTCAGTGAGCGCAGGGCCAGCTGCAGCACCAGCAGCATGGCGACCAGGACACCGGCGGAAACGATCACGATGGTCCGGGTGGCCTGTGCCTCGGCCTCGAACTGGCCACCCAGCTCCACGCGATACCCCTCGGGCAGCTCCACCCGCTCGTCGATGGCGGCGCGGACCTCGTTGGCCGCGCCATGCAGGTCGCGGCCCGCCACGTTCGCGCTGACCACCAGGCGGCGCTCGGCATTCTCCCGGTTGATTTGGTTGGGGCCGCGTTCAATCCGGGGTTCGGCGACCTCGCCCAGACGGATGTGGTGTCCGGTCGGCGTGCGAATCGGGATGTCCGCCAGCCCGTCGATCACGCGGTGTTCCGCGGGTAGGCGCACGACCAGGTCGAAGCGTCGTTCGCCCTCGAAGATCTGCGCGACGCGGGCGCCACGCCAGGCGGTCTCGATGGTCTCGGCGGCATCGGCCACGGTCAGGCCGTAGCGGGCGAGGGCGGTGCGGTCGGCATGTAGCCGGACCTGGGGCACCGCCGCGACGGGCTCGACCGACAGGTCGACGATGCCGTCGATTCCTTCCAGGGTCGCCTCGACCTGCTTCGCCAGACGCTGCAACTCGCCCAGCCCGGGGCCGAGAACCTTCACCGACAGGTTTGCGCGCACGCCGGTGAGCATGTGGTCAATGCGGTGCGAGATCGGTTGGCCGATGTTGAACTGGCCGGGAAAGGCGGTCAGTCCCGCGCGCAGCTCCTCGAGAAACGCCTCCTTCCCCTGCGGTAGCGGGCCCAGGCGGACATCCAGTTCGCTGAGGTGGGGCGGTTGGGTATGCTCCGCCCCCTCGGCCCGTCCGGTGCGGCGGGCGGCGGACAGGATCGCATCCTGCTCCAGCAGCCAGCGTTCGACCTGGCCGGCCATTTCCGCCGAGGTTTCCAGGCTGGTGCCGGGCGGCGTGGCCATCTCGATGGTCAGGCTGCCCTCGTTGAAGTCGGGCAGGAACGATCGCCCCAGCAGCAGCGTGGCTGCCAGCGTGGCCACGGCGAGGATGGTGGAGAGCGCGAGGATGCTGCGTCGGAACCGGAGCGTGGCGCGCAGCAGCGGTCGGTAGCCGCGTTGTAGCAGGGCGGCCACTGGCGGTTCGCGCCCGGCGTTGCGGCGCGCGATCGCGGGCAGCAGCCAGCGGGCGAGCACCGGCGTCACCGTCAGGGCCACCATCAGCGATGCGGCGATCGCGATCAGGTAGGCCACGCCCAACGGCTGCAACAGGCGACCTTCTACCCCGCTCAGGAAGAACAGCGGGGCGAACACCAGCATGATGATGACGGTGGAGAAGACCACCGGATAGCGCATCTCCGAGCAGGCCTGGCGCACGGTCTCGTCCAGACTGGCGCGATCGTGGTCGTCGCTGCCGTCCTCGCGCAGGCGGCGATAGATGTTCTCCACGAAGATGATGGCGTCGTCGACCAGTGCGCCGATGGCGATGGTCATGCCCCCCAGGGTCATGGTGTTGATGGTGATGCCCAGTGCCTGCAGGGCCAGCAGGGCGACAGTCAGCGACAATGGAATGGCGAGGACCGAGATCAGCGTGATCCGCACGCTCAGCAGGAACACCAGCAGGATCAGCACCACGAAGATCGCGCCGTCGCGCAGGGCCTCGGCGACGTTGGCCACGGCCGTCTGGATGAAATCGGCCTGACGGAACAGGTTGGGTTCGAGGGTGATGCCCTCGGGCAGCCCCGCTTCCAGCCGCGCGAGCGTCGCGTTGATCGACCGGGTCAGTTCGAGTGTGTCGGCATCCGGCTGTTTGGAGACGGCCACGACCACGCCGGGATGCCCATTCACGCCGCCATCGCCGACCGGGATGCCCGGACCCATCGCGACCTCCGCGACATGTCGCACCAGGATCGGCATGCCGTCGCGTACGGCGACCACCGCCTGCTCGATCTCATCCAGGCGTTCGGCGCGACCGAGGAAGCGGATCAGGTAGTCCTGCCCGCCGTCGCTCAACCGGTCGCCGCCCGCATTGCGGCTGGCCTGTTCCACAGCGTCGCGGACCTCGGTGAGATTCAGGTTGAACGCCGCGAGGCGCTCGGGGGATACCTGCACCTGGTACTGGCGGACCTGGCCGCCCAGGGTGGTCACCTGGGCTACGCCGGGGATGGCCTCCAGCTGGCGCGCCACTACCCAGTCCGCGACCTCGCGGGCGCGCATGCCGTCCTCGCGCGCCTCGTCGCGTACGCCCACATAGGCGATCTCGCCCATGACCGAACTGATCGGCCCCAGCTGCGGGGCGGCGACCCCTTCGGGCAGTTGCGACTGCACGCGGCCCAGGCGCTCGTTGACCACCTGCCGGGCCTGGTAGATCTCCTCGCCCCACTCGAACTCCACCCACACCAGCGAGAACCCGGCCACGGACTGCGAGCGCACGCGGCGCACACCGGATGCGCCGCTTACCGCGGACTCGATCAGGTAGCTGACCTGCTGTTCCACCTCCTCGGCGGCCAGGCCGGGGGCCTCGGTCATCACCGTCACGGTGGGCGCGGTCAGGTCGGGGAACACGTCGATGGGGGCCTGGCTTGCCTGCCAGGCCCCCAGCAGCAGGATGCCCAGGGCCCCGGCCATCACCAGCAGACGGTTGGCGAGGGACCATCGAATCAGTCGATCCAGCATGTCGCCATCCCCTTAGTGCGCGTGGCCGTGGCCAATGTCATCGGAATCCCGGCCCGCCAGCAGGACCGCATAGGCGCCCTGGGTCACCACGCGCTCATCCGCCTCGATGCCGGAGAGGATCTCCACTCGTCCGGCGGAGCGGGCCCCGGTATGGACCGGGCGTCGTTCGAACGATTCGCCCCCGGTTTGCACGATCACGATCGGCACGCCGTCGTCGTCGATCAACGCCCCGACCGGGAGCGTGACGCGATGGCGGGGTGGCCCGGCCGCGAGCGAGATCGTGACCGGCATGCCGGGACGGTATCGAGTGTCCGCGGCTTCCAGGGCGAAGGCGACTGGAAGCGTTTGCCCCGGGCCATCGAAGGCCCCGCCTTCCCACACCGGTTCACCCCCGACGGCCCGCCACTCGCGACTTCCCGGTTGGCGCACGGCTGGATCGGCCAGCGACGTGACCCGTGCCAGATCCGCCGGATAGAGGTGCGCCACCAGCCACACATGCTCGCCATCCAGCACGCTGGCCAGGTGCTGGCCGGCCTGTACGATCTCCCCGGGGCTGACATCCAGGGATTCCACCCGTCCGCCAGCCGGGGCGCGCAGGGCAAGCGTCCCGGAAGCAGCGCTGCCGTCGAGCCGTTCTTGGCGGTCACGGGCGTCGTCAAGCTCGGCCCGGGCGGTGTTGCGTTCGCGGCGGGCTTCCACCACCCGGCTGTCGGCGATCACGCCCTCCTCGGCAAGGCCCGTCAGACGTTCCAGGTCGGCCTCGGCCGCGGTCAGGCGTTCCTGCGCCCGGGCGAGATCCAGGGCCAGACCGCTGGAGGTGCCGCTGTCCGGCAACACCGCCAGGCGCATCAGACTGTCGCCGGCGTGCACTTCGCGGCCGGGTGCCGGCCAGTCCCCGTCCGCCGTAATCACCCCATCGGCGGGTGCGACCAGTCGGGTGCGTTGGCCGGGTACCTCGCGGATCGTCCCGGGGACCTCGATGCGCTCACCGAACGGCTCGTAACGGGCTGGGGCCGTGGCAAACCGCATGCGCCACTGCGTCTCCTTGAGGAAGGTAATCGTGTCGTCCGCGTGTCCCTCGTCGCCATGTCCGTGGTCGTTGTCGTGCGCGTGCCCGTGGTCATCCCCGCCGTGGGGATGGCCCCGGTCGTCGGCATCATGGTCGTGCCCGTGGTCCTTGCCGTGGGCATGCCCCTCGTCGGCGGGGTGCGTATGGTCGTCCTCGTGGCCATGACGGTGTCCGCCCGGGATCTCCACCTGACCGAGGGTGCTTTCGCGGATGCCGTTGGCATCTTCGTGCACGCCGGTCAGGTAATAGCGCCCGGCGTCCGGCAGTTGCAGGGTGACGGCGAAGATGCCCTCGCGGTCGAGATGGGCAGTGGCTTCGCTGAATACCTCCCCGTAGCGGTTATGCATCTGCAGGGTCAGTTCCCCGGTGGTGACTGGACGGAAGTCGTCCAGCCAGGTGGCGTGCACCAGGAAGTTCTCCGAGGCCCCGGGCTCCAGGGGCCCGGCCTCCAGGAACCATTCCAGTCCCGCATCCCAGTGGGTGATCTCGAGGTCCTCGGCCAGGGTGGGGCCGGTCGCCAGGGCCAGGACCAGCAGGATGGCGATGCGCGTAATCCGGTGGGTGATTCGGTATGTCATTGGGTGTCCTCCACGAGGCCGAGCCCCGCTGCGATGCGCAGTTCGCGCCACTCCGCCCAGCTCTGGGCAAGCAGATCCTGTTCCTGCTCGATCGCGTTGAAATGGGTGTTGTAGGCCTCGAGTACTTCCAGCAAAGAGGCCTCGCCGCTCTCGTAGCCGCGGTAGGTCAGGTCGCGCACGCGCCGGGCGGGCACCAGCGTCTCGTTGTGGTGGCGGTCCAGTTCGTCCAGCAGGTGCGCCAGATGCACGCGGCCGACCTCGACCTGGCGGGTCAGGTCGCGCCGCAGGGCCCGGACCTCGGTCTGGCGTGTGTAGTGGTCCGCCACGGATTCGCGGACGCGCCCCTGGTTGCGATCCCATAGCGGCAGTTCGAGCTGCAGTGCGACGCCAGTGGAGGTTTCCCGGCGGCCGTCGATCACGTCGCGCTCCTGAAACAGCCGGATGCCGATATCCGGGCGCCCCTCGGCACGTGCGTGGGCAATGTCCAGCTGTGTGGCCTGTTGCTGTTCGGACGCTGCCCGCAGGGCGGGGTGCTGGTCCACTACCGTCTGTGGTTCGATCCCGGCGGGTTGCGGAGGCGGGTGATCAAAGGCGGGGGCCGTGCCCAGCGTGGCGGGGTGCCGGTCGAGCCAGGCGGCCAGGGTGGCCCGGGCCTCGGTCCGCTCGCCCTCGGCAGCCTCCAGCTGGCGCACGGCCTCGGAGCGGAACAGGCCGATGCGCAGACGCTCGCGCTCGGACAGATCGCCGCGTTCCTGTCGCAGTCGGGCAATGCGCTCCAGGCGCTGGGCCTCGTCCAGACGCTCGCGCGCCCGTTCAAGCCCCGTCTCCGCCTGCTGCCAGGCATGAAACGCTGCGCCGATGTGGCCTTGCAGCTCGAGGCGTTCGGCGTGGGCCCGCGCCTCGGTCGCGGCGAGTCGCGCGGTCGCGGCATCACGTCGATGTCCGATCTGCCCCCATAGCGGGAGCGGCTGGATGACGGCGATCCCGCTCAGCGAGTAACCGCCGCGCTGGTCCTCCAGCCCCATGCGGTTCGAGGCTTCGGCCTCCAGTGTCGGGTTGGGCCAGCGCCCCGCCTGATCCCGCGCGCCGCGCTGGGCGTCAATGCGGTGCTGGAAGGCTTCGGCCTCGGGGGCCACGGACAAACCGTGAGTAACCGCCCGATCGAGCGTCCAGCGGTCCGTGTCCGCGAGCGCGGCGGGTATGCAAAGCAGTCCGATCAGTCCAGCGACCGACCAGGAAAAAACCGAATACGGCATGGGAGACACTCCCCATTGATGACGATCCAGGCTGCGCCCCCGGGGGAGACGTCAGCGCGCTACGTTCGAATCAATGGGTCAGGCGGGCGGGCCGCGCAGGGGGGGTGCGAGCCAGGGAGGGGATGCGCGAAGGGGGTGGGTGCGGTCCGCGATGCGAGGAGGTGCGCGCGGGGCCGCCACGGACAGGTCGCCGGCCGTCGTTGGCAGAGCCGCGCCGGGCAGATCCAATACGGTGACCGGCTTGCCGGTGGTGGCCTGCGGTGTCAGATCGACCTCGGCCGACTCGTCGTGATGGTGCGTGTGTTCGGAATCGTGCGCTGCATGCGGCGACGAATGGTGTGCATCGCCCACGTGCAGGTGCAGCCCCGCCCCCTGCAGCAGGGGCACGGCCAGCACCAGGCTCAGGACCAGCAGGGCGTGCAGCCACGTATGACGGTTGGTAGTGCGCATCGCGCCGGAATCTACGCCGGGTCCCGGACAAGCGCAAGACGCCGCGCGTGCATGGGTTGCGTAAATAGCCCCCGGGGGCTCCCGGGGGCCGGTTTCAGTCGGACAGCGCTGCGTAGTCGGTGTAGCCGTGTTCGTCGCCGCCGTAGAAGGTGGCTTCGTCCCACTCGTTGAGCGGGGCGCCCTGGCGGAAGCGTTCGGGCAGGTCCGGGTTGGCGATGAACGGGCGCCCAAAGGTGACCAGATCGCAGCGGCCGGCCTCGATGCGCTGGCGGGCCTCGTCGGCGGTGTAGGCGCCGTTGCCGATATAAGTGCGGCTGAAGCGCGTGCGGATCGCGTCGACGATAGATTCCGGGCGGCCGGATTCGTGGTTGCCCTGGAACGAGTCCTCCACCACCTCAATGTAGGCGATGCCGGTGGCATCCAGGGCCTCGGCGAAGGCGCTGTAGGTGGCCAGCGGGTCAGCGTCCTGCATGCCGTTGAAACTGCCGGTCGGGCTCACGCGGATCCCTACGCGTTCGGGACCCCAGACCTCGACCACCGCATGCACCACCTCCAGCGGCAGGCGGATGCGATTCTCCACTGACCCGCCGTAGGCATCGGTTCGGTGGTTGCTGCCACTGCGGATGAACTGGTCCAGCAGGTAGCCGTTGGCCGCATGGATCTGCACGCCGTCGAAGCCGGCCGCCTTAGCATTCTGCGCGCCCTGGCGATACTGCTCCACGATGCCCGGCAACTCGTCGAGCTCCAGCGCGCGTGGCTCCTGCACCTCGACCATGCCCGATTCGGCGCTGATGAAGGTATAGGCGCCCTCGGGCTGGATGGCGGAGGGCGCCACCGGCTTCTGGCCGTCGGGTTGCAGCTCCGGGCGCGAGATCCGGCCTACATGCCACAGCTGTGCCTGGATGCGCCCGCCCGCGCGATGCACCGCGTCGGTGACCTTGCGCCAGCCGTCCACCTGCTCCGGCGAGTGGATGCCCGGCGTGAACGCATAGCCCTTGCCCTGGGGCGAGACCTGAGTGGCCTCGCTGATGATCAGGCCGGCACTGGCGCGCTGCGCGTAGTACTCGGCGTTCAGATCGGTGGGCACATCGCCCGGTTGCCCGGCGCGCGAGCGTGTCAGTGGGGACATCAGCACCCGGTTCGGCAGCTCCAGCGGGCCCAGGCTGTAGGGGCGAAAAAGCGCGTCATCGTGCTTGGTCATGGGGGCTTCCTTTGGGTTCGTATCGATCCGTGCTGCGAGTCGGACCGGGATCAACCGAACACGTTCCTTTCAGACGGGAGCATTCCGCTGATTCACGGTCGGACACCCGGTTCGGCCGCCTCGATCAGGGCACGGGTGCGCTCGGCGATGTAGTGTGCGGGGCGGGCCAGGGCCTGGTCCAGGGTGATGCTGCCGTCGCACAGGGCGCGGGCGTCGCTCAGGCCGAAGGCGCCGATCTCGGCCTCGTCGCAGGCGATGGCGCCGGCGATCGCCACCACCGTAACCCGCAGCTCTCGGGCACGGCGAACCACTTCCGCGACCACCTTGCCGTGCGAGGTCTGGCCGTCCAGCTGGCCCTCGCCGGTGATAACCAAATCGGCTTCGCGGATTGCGGCATCCAGCCCGATCAGTTCGGCCAGGTAGCCCGCGCCCATGCGCGCGCCACCGCTGAGGACACAGTCCAGCGCGAACCCGAGCCCGCCGGCGGCACCGGCGCCGGGGGTGTCGATGGGTCGGCGGAGGTGTCCCGCAGCGTCGATCATGCAGGCCAGGCGCTCCATGTGGGTATCCATTGCCGGGATGTCGGCGGTCTTCAGGCCTTTTTGCGGGCCAAAGACAGCCGCCGCGCCATGCGGCCCGGTCAGTGGGTTGTCCACGTCGTTCAACACCGTAATGTCGATGTGGGCCAGGCGCGGGTCCAGTGCGTCGAAGTCGACCCGTGCCAGATCGGCCAGCCCGGCCGGGTGGGGCGCAAGCGCGTGTCCTTCGGCATCCAGGAAGCGCACGCCCAGGGCGGCCAGCATGCCCGCGCCGCCGTCCACGGTTCCGCTGCCGCCGAGGCCGATCAGCAGGTGTTCGGCGCCGGCGTCCAGCGCCGCCCGCATCAGTTCGCCGACACCGAAGCTGTGGAGCTGCCAGGGGTCGTGCTGGTCGTCGGGGATCCGGTCCAACCCGCAGGCGGAGGCGACATCAATGACCGCCCGCTGCTCGTGGTGGTCACAACCCCAGCCGGCGCTCAGGTGGGCGCCGGTGGGGCTGCTCACATCCGACAGATGCCAGGCCCAGCCGAGGGTGTGGCTGACCAGCCGGGCCGTGCCCTCGCCGCCATCCGCCATGGGCAGGGAGCGCACCCGGGCGTCGGGCCGGGCAGCGTGAACCCCGCGCGCCATGGCGGCCGCCACCTCCTCGGCCTCCAGGCTTCCCTTGTAGCTGTCCGGGCAGACCACCACCCGGAGAGTGTCAGACAAAGATCAGCCCCAGGATGTAGATGGTGATCATTGCACTGATGCCCTGCAGCAGGGTGGCGGTCGTGAACGCCTTGTACGCGGTGGACACCTTCATGCGGCTGAACTGGGTAACCACCCAGAAGAAGCTGTCGTTCGCGTGCGAGACGGTCATTGCACCGGCGCCCACGGCCATCACGGCCAGGACCATGCCCATGGTGGAGTCCAGACCCAGCGAGGCCAGCATCGGCGCAATCATGCTGGACGCGGTCACCAGGGCTACGGTGGAGGAGCCCTGCGCGGACTTCAGCGCCGCCGCAATCAGGAACGGCACCAGCAGGCCCAGACCCAGACCGCTCAACATGTCGCCAAGTTGGTCGCCGATCGGCGTCTCGCGCAGCACGTTGCCAAACGCGCCCCCGGCCCCGGTGATCAGGATGATCGGGGCCGCGAGCAGGATGGCGTCCACCGTCATCTGGTGGAAGCGATCCTTGATGCCGGCGCCCTTGATCAGCAGCAGCGCGAAGATCACGCCGATGGCCAGGGCCACGACCGGGGTCCCGAGGAAGATCAGTGCGTTGGCGAATATCCCGGCCTCGGTGTCGCGGGTGGCCAGCAAGGCAACGGAGCCGATGGAGATCAGCACGATGGGTGCCAGGATCGGCATGAACGCGCCCAGGGTCGTCGGGCGATGTTCCAGCTTGATCTCTTCCTTCTCGACCTCCTGCCCGGTGGCCTCGCTGATCGGATCCGGTTCCAGCAGCTCTTCGTCATTGGCATGCGCGTAGCGGCTGGCCCACAGCCAGCCCACCGCAGCGGCGACCGCGGAGACGAACAGGCCCACCAGGATCACCAGGCCTAGCGCATCGGCGATGCCGACGTTGCTGGCGGCCGCAATCGGTCCGGGGGTAGGCGGCACGAAGTTGTGCGTGGCGAACAGCCCGGTCGCCAGCGCGACACTCATGGCCACCACCGAGATGCCGGCGGTCTTGGCCAGCGCGTTCTTCAGCGAGTTCAGGATCACGTAGCCGGAGTCGCAGAACACCGGGATGGACACGATGTAGCCGATGATCGAGACCGTCAGGGTGGGGAAGCGGTCCGACAGCGCGCGGATGATCGCCTCCGCCATCACCACGGCCGCGCCGGTGCGGTCGAGGATGACCCCAATGATCGTCCCCAGGGCAATCACGATGCCGATGTAGCCCAGGGTGCTACCGAAGCCGTCGTTGATGACGCTGATCGCTTCGCGCGGCGCGATACCGCCGATGATCGCCATCACGAAGGCGGCGATCAGCAGGGCGAGGAACGGATGTACGCGCAGTTTCGCGGTGGCGAACACCAGCGCGGCGACGACCACAATCAATCCGATAATCAGCATGTCGCGTCCTTTTGCCTTTTAATGAGTATCGATCCGGAGTCTAGACGTCCGTGAGCGATTCGGTGTCCCATGATCGATGGGGCGCTACAATCCAGACGCCATTTCTTGCCAGGAGATTCCTTCATGTGTCGTGTGATCGCGTTATCGGGGTTGGTGGGCGCGAGCCTTGCGCTGGTGATGTCCGCATCGGCCGCGGCCAATCCGTATTCCGGGTTGCAGGAGCGCGAGATCAAGGCACTCTCCGCACAGGAGACCGAAGACCTCCTGGAAGGGCGCGGCATGGGGATGGCGCTGCCGGCCGAGCTGCACGGCTACCCGGGCCCGCTGCATGTGCTGGAGGTGGCCGGGGAGCTGGACCTGACGGCCGAACAACACCGCGAGACCGAGCGGCTGTTCGAGACCATGCGGGAGCAGGCGCGCGAACTGGGCCGGCGCATCGTGGAGCGCGAAAGGGAACTGGACGCGCGCTTTGCGGAGGGCGGGATCTCCAGCGATACCATCGAGACGTTCACGGTCGAGATCGGCGAGCTGCGCGGCCGCCTGCGCCACCTGCACCTGTCCTACCACCTGAAGATGGATGCGTTGCTCAGCGCCGAGCAGAAGGTGCGCTATCGGCAGGCCCGCGGTTATCACGGCGAGGCGGAAGACCGCCCGGGAGATGGCCATCATCACGGCCATCCGGGCCACCACCACTGAACGCCCGTGCCCTTCCCGGCAAGGAACTAATTGCGTGGCACCGCGTTCGACTGAAGAGACGATCGGAGCGCGCATGACGGGAGCCCTGAACCTGGATCTGAACCGGCCGGTGGTCGTGGAGACGGCGGCGCAGCCCTGGAGCGGCAGCCGCGCCGACGGCGTGGTGCGCAAGCCGCTGGAGCGCGAACAGGCGGAAGCGGGTCGCGCCACCAGCATCGTGCAGTTCCAGCCCGGAGCCCGTTTCCCGCCGCACACGCATGCGCTGGGCGAGGAGATCCTGGTACTGGACGGCGTGTTCTCCGACGAAACCGGTGACTATCCCGCCGGCACCTACCTGCGCAATCCACCGGGTTCCCGCCACACGCCGCACTCGGACCCCGGCTGCACGCTGTTCGTGAAGCTGGAGCAGTTCGCGACCGAGGACCGCGAGAAGGTGGTGGTGGATACCCACTCGGCGCCCTTCCAGCCGGGCATCGGCGGGTTGCGCGTCCTGCATCTGCACAGCTTCGGGACCGAACACACCGCACTGGTGCACTGGCCGGCGGGCGAACACTTCCAGCCCCACCGGCACTGGGGCGGCGAGGAGATCCTGGTGCTGTCCGGCGAGTTCATCGACGAGCACGGGCGCTATCCCGCCGGCACGTGGATCCGCAGCCCGCATTCGAGTCAGCACGATCCCTGGGTGGAGGAGGAGACGCTGATCTACGTGAAGACCGGTCACCTGTGATGCCCTGCGCCCGGGCCTGCGCTTACACCGGGTAAGGTGACCGAAGGCGCTCGGGCCGGGTACAGCGACCCCCTTACACGGGAGCAGGCCGATGCAGCAGCCCGAATCCCAGCAGGATCCTGTCCTCGACCCGTATCGTGCCCGCATCCGGGCGGCATACGGGGCCGACGAGGCGGCCGTGCTGCGCGACCTGCGGGCCGCCATCCGGCTGGATGCCGAGGCCCGCGCCCGTATCGCGGCCGAGGGCGCGCGCATCGTCGAGCGGGTCCGCGCCGAGACATCGCCGTCGCTGCTGGAGAGCTTTCTCGCCGAGTACGGCCTGTCCACCGAGGAGGGTGTCGGCCTGATGTGCCTGGCGGAGGCCCTGCTGCGGGTGCCGGATGCCGAGACCATCGACGAGCTGATCCGGGACAAGATCGAGCCCTCCGACTGGGGCGCCCACCTCGGGCATTCCTCGTCGTCGCTGGTGAATACCTCCACCTGGGCCCTGATGCTGACCGGCAAGGTGCTGAGCGACGACCTGCAGCGCCCGGCCGCCGCACTGCGGGGGCTGATCCGGCGGGTCGGCGAGCCGCTGGTGCGTACTGCCGTGGCGCAGTCGATGAAGCTGCTGGGGCGCCAGTTCGTGCTCGGCGAGACGATTGCCCAGGGGATGCGCAACGCGCGCGAGATGGAGCGCGAGGGTTCCACCTATTCCTACGACATGCTCGGCGAGGCCGCGCGCACCGATGCCGACGCCCGGCGCTATCACGAGGCCTATGCCACGGCCATCGCGGAGATCGCGAAGCAGGCGCAGGGCGACGTGCGTTCCAGTCCCGGCGTCTCGGTCAAGCTTTCCGCGTTGCATCCCCGCTACGAGTACACCCACCGCGCGACGGTGATGGCGGACCTTGTGCCGCGGGCACGGGAACTGGCACGGCAGGCGGCGCGGGCCGGGATCGGCTTCAACATCGATGCCGAGGAGCAGGATCGCCTGGAGTTGTCGCTGGACGTGATCGAGGCCCTGCTGGCGGATCCGGAGCTGGCCGGCTGGGACGGCTTCGGCGTGGTCGTGCAGGCCTACGGCCGCCGCGCGGCGGCGGTGATCGAGGCGCTTTACGCGCTGGCTGCCCGCCTCGACCGGCGGATCATGGTGCGCCTGGTCAAGGGCGCCTACTGGGATACCGAGATCAAGCTGGCGCAGGAACGGGGCGTGGAACACTTCCCGGTGTTCACACGCAAGATGAATACCGATGTCAGCTACATCGCCTGCGCGCAGATGCTGCTGGACCGGCGCGACCGCATCTACCCGCAGTTCGCCACCCACAACGCGCATACCTGTGCGGCGGTGCTGGCCATGGCCGGAGACGATCGTGAGGGCTTCGAGTTCCAGCGCCTGCACGGCATGGGCGAGTCGGTCCACGCCATCGTCAAGGCAACGGCCGGCATCCGCTGCCGCATCTACGCCCCGGTGGGGGCGCATCGCGACTTGCTGGCCTATCTCGTGCGTCGCCTTCTGGAAAACGGCGCCAACAGCTCCTTCGTCAACCAGGTCGTGGACAGCGCCATCCCGCCGGCGGAGATCGCCCGCGACCCGCTCGCCGATCTGGAGGTACTGGGTGACACTATCGCCAACCCGGCGATCCGCAACCCGACCGATCTCTACCAGCCGCAGCGGCAGAACTCGCGTGGCTACTGCGTCAACGAACCCGCCTCTATCCTGCCGCTGCTCAAGGCGCGCGCGGCCTTCGCGCGGACGCGCTGGCAGGCGGCGCCGATGCTGGCAGCGGGGCATGCGCCACAGGGCGAAACGCGCGACGCGGTTTCACCAGCCGATCCCGAGGACCTGGTGGGGGAGGTGCGCGCGGCTACGGCGGTGGAGATCGAGCAGGCCCTGCGCGCCGCATTGATGGGGTTTGTCGACTGGTCGGCGCGTCCGGTCGCGGCACGGGCGGATCTGCTGCGCACCATCGCGGAGAGTTACGAGGCGCACGCCCCCGAGCTGATCGCGCTGGCCAACCGCGAGGCCGGCAAGACCGTATGGGACGGCATCGCCGAGGTGCGCGAGGCGGCCGACTTCCTGCGCTACTACGCCGGCGAGGCCGAACGGCTGGAACAGGAGGCGGAGCTGGAGCCGCGCGGGGTGTTCGTTTGCATCAGCCCGTGGAACTTCCCGCTGGCGATCTTCACCGGGCAGGTCGCCGCGGCCCTGGCGATGGGCAATACCGTGCTGGCCAAGCCGGCCGAGCAGACCCCACTGATCGCCACCCGCGCGGTGGAGCTGATGCGCGAGGCCGGTCTGCCGGAGACCGCCCTGCAGCTGCTGCCGGGCGACGGCCCGTCCGTGGGCGGTCCGCTCACCGCCGATCCGCGCATCAGTGGGGTCTGTTTCACCGGCTCCACCGAGGTGGCGCAGCGGATCCATCGCAGCCTGGCGGACAACGCCGGGCCGGACGCCGTCCTGATCGCCGAGACCGGTGGGCTGAACGCGATGATCGTCGACAGCTCCGCGCTGACCGAACAGGCGGTGCGCGACATCCTTGCCTCCGCCTTCCAGTCCGCCGGGCAGCGCTGCTCCGCGCTGCGCATGCTGTACGTGCAGGACGAGGCCCATGACCGGTTGCTGGAGATGCTGCAGGGCGCGATGGACGCGCTGACGATCGGTGATCCTTGGCAACTGGCGACCGATGTCTCGCCGGTGATCGATGCCGAGGCACAGGCGGATATCCGCGACTACCTGAAGGCGCAGGAGGAGCAGGGGCGTCTGGTGAAGGCACTGCCGGTGCCGGAGACCGGACGCTTTGTCGCCCCCTCTATCGTCCGGCTCCCGGGGATCGAGGCCCTGGAGCGCGAGGTATTCGGCCCCGTGCTGCACGTCGCGCGTTTTCGCGCGCGGGACCTGGACGCCGTGGTGGATGCCATCAATGCCCGTGGCTACGGCCTGACCTTCGGCCTGCATACCCGCATCGACGATCGCGTGCAGCAGGTGGTCGAGCGCCTGCGCGTGGGCAACCAGTACGTGAACCGCAACCAGATCGGCGCCATCGTCGGCTCCCAGCCGTTCGGCGGCGAGGGGCTCTCCGGCACCGGCCCGAAGGCCGGCGGGCCGCTGTACCTGACCCGTTTCGGGCGCCGCCCGCCGGTCGCCGCGGATCACCCCGCGGCGCCGGATGCGGAGGCCCCCGGGATCACGCGGGACACCCTGCAGCAGGCCCTGGACGCGCTGGATGCCGGTGACTGGGCCGCGCGCACCGACCGGATGGAGGTGCTGCGCAAGGCGTTGCCGGAGCGCACGGGGCTGTTGCGCCAGGCCCTGGCGGAAACCGCGGCGTTCGACACGAGTCCGCAGACGCTGCCGGGGCCGACCGGCGAGAGTAATCGCCTGTGTCTCTATCCCCGCGGTCCGGTGCTGTGCCTGGGGCCGGGTTCGGAGGTTGCGTTGGCGCAGGCGGTGCAGGCGCTGGTGGCGGGGTGTCCGGTGGTCATGGTGGTCCCGGGTGCCGAACGCGCTGCGCGGGCGCTGCAAAAGGTCGACGTCCCGCTGCGGGGGATCGACGGCGTCGTCGGGCCGGAAACGCTGGCTCTACTCGACGGTCTGGTAGCGGTCGCCGCGGTCGGTAGCAGCGAGTGGACCCGCAGTTTGCGCAAGGCGCTGGCGCTGCGCGACGGGCCCATCATTGCGCTGGAGACCACACTGATCGCGCCGGAGCGCTATGTGGTGGAGCGTCACCTGTGCATCGACACCACCGCCGCCGGCGGCAACACCAGTCTGCTCGCAGCCGCTGACTGATGCCGGCTACGTTGTGCGGTGGCGTCGGTCTGGCCTGGGTGCGTTACCGGCGCTTCTTGCGGCGCTTCTGGCCCACCTTTACGCGCTGGAGTGCGGCCTGCAGCTCACCGTGCGCCTCCTTCGGGATGGAGGACGAGCTGCGCAGGCGCAGACCCTTGCTGGTGCGAACGGCAGTCAGGCGACCGTTCTCGATGCCGTAGCGGCGGACGATATCCCGCGCCGCATGTTCGAAGTGCATCGGCGGGTCGCCGCGCCGCACCCGCAGCGTTCCGTCCGCGATCTCCAGGCTGAAGATGATGCTTGCCTGCCAGATCAGCAAGGCGCCCGCCACCAGCAGCAACACAATCATCAACAGCAGCGTGATCAGCATGGCGTCCTCTCCGGTGGTGCCCCGACCTGCATGAGTCTGGGGCAGGGCGTAATGAATCCGTCGCGCCGATCGTAGCACTCGAACGCGCGGTTGCGTCTCGCGCGGCCGGACCGATGGGCGCGTGCGGTGCCGGATGGCCAAAGGTCGCGCAGGGTTTGAATGTGCAGTATGCACATGGAGTGCTAGTATGTGCTTAATGCGGTTTGTCTGGAGGTGAGCCATGAGCACTGCAGAGCTTCTGGCCCCGGAACGTTCCGAGGTCCTGCGCGAGGCGCTGGTCAATGCCGGCAAGGCGCTGGGCCTGACCCAGGCGGAGCTGGGCGAGGTAGTCGGGCGCGGCCGCACGGATATCAGTCGGGGCAACATCGACCCGGCCAGCAAGCCGGGTGAGCTGGCGCTGTTGCTGATTCGCTGCTATCGCGCGCTCTATGTCCTCACCGGCGGGGATGTCGGTGCGATGAAACACTGGATGCAGACGCACAACCACCACACCGGAGGGGTGCCCGCCGAGCAGATCCGCACGGTTCAGGGTTTGGTGGGCGTGCTGGAATATCTCGACGCGATCCGCGGCAAGCTGTGAGGGCAACCTGACATGCCGGACTGGGATGCCCTGGTCGAAGCGGCGCCGCGTGTCACGCTGAGAGGGGAGGTCCTGCGCCTGGTCGAGAGCCAGGAGCAGGTTGCCACCAACCAGATTGTCAGCTCGCTCGACCGCCAGGCCGTTCTGGAAGAGATGCTGGAGGCCACCAAGCCGCCCCGGCGTCCGGGTACGGAACGGCTGCACTACCTGCTGGCGACGCCGTTTCGCTACCCGCCGCTACGTCACGGATCGCGCTTCGGCCGTCGCCACGAACCCAGCCTGTTCTACGGCGCCCTGCGCGAGCGCACGGTCCTCGCCGAGGCGGCCTACTACCGGTTTGTGTTCTGGCATGGCATGGCGACCCCGCCACCGCGCAAGCTCGATACCCAGCACACATTGTTCGCCGCACGCTACCAGAGCCCCAATGGCTTGCAGCTCCATCAGCCCCCGTTCGCTGAACACGCGGACCTGTTGCGTCATCCCGCCGACTATCAGGCCACCCAGGTCCTGGGCGCCGCGCTGCGCAAGGCCGGCATCGACCTGTTCGAATATCCGTCCGCCCGCGACCACCAGGCCGGCCTCAACCTCGCGCTCTACAACGCGACCCCGTTTACCCGCAACAACCCCACGCGTCAGGACCCCTGGCTGTGCCAGCTCACCGCCGACCACGTCCGCTTCCTCAAGCCCCGCGACGGCGCCCTGCACGACTTTCCCCTGACCCAGTTCCACTACCAGGGCCGGCTGCCGCTACCCGCCTGACAGCCGTACCCACACCGGTCATGGCGAGGCCTCGCAGAGGCCGCGGCAATCGGTCGGACCCGCCCACAGGGCCTCGATCCCCTCCCTGTGAATGTGCTGCGGAGTCCGGGCTGGAACCCGCATGGCTGTTGTGCCTCATGGAGACTGTGCGACCTCGGAGCGATCGGTATCGAGCCGGATCCAGGGAACGCCGAGGCGGCCTGGGTATTCCTCCAGAAGCAGCTGGTCACCTGCTCGAACAGAGTGGTACAGCCAGCGATCGACGCGGATTCCGCGTTTCTCTTGAGGGCCGTCCCACCCGGAGAGTTGCAGGTAGTGAAGGGTATAACCACGCCCCCGCTCGGCCGTCTTGTCGCGCACTTCAACAGGGTGTTCCAGAGCGGGGGACCGGTCGAAACTCATATTGATGTCCCGAAGAAGTCCGTAGCTGGCCATGGCAGCACCGATCAATCCGGCTAAAGCCAATTCGGTCAAAACGAGATGGGTACGGGAGGTGCGTCCCAGCCAGACGATGGTCAAGGTAGCCAATAGCGCGAAGACGATTACGCCCGTGATTATCGAAAGTGACACCATCTCCGATGCCCGGATGGGGCCGGGCAGCGGCAAGAAAATTCTCTGGTGCAGATACAGAAAGCCGGTGATCAGCATGGCCGAGCTGATACTGACGATCATTACGGCCTTCCAGGCCAATGAGTCTTTTGGACCGCGTGCGGCTTCGGGAAGCTCCGATTCCATGGCTTCGGAGAGCTGGCGAAGCAGTGGTATGAATGCCATTACGGGCGCCGAGAGTCGACTGCCAGCCCTGTGTTTCTTCGCCACTACCTCGACCCATACCCGCTGACGCCGTATCCGCAACTGCCTGAAGCGGAGTCCGTTGACTTCGCACTCGCGGTAAATGCGAAGCATAGCCTCCTGCGTGGTACGGCACTCTTTCAGCGTCCGGCAGAGTGGTGCCTGGTCGGCGACCAAATAGAAGGTCCGGTCGAATTCGAGGTTGCCTGTGCGGCAGGCCACCGAAAGCCCTATGGTGGTGAACAGCACATCCCACCAGCGACGCACTTTTACGCGGAACTCGACATCCGGTGCCGGGTAGTAGCCAATGCGCTCCACGGGTACGGAATGGCGGCCTCGGTAGACATAGTTGTAGAGCGGGTCCCCGAGTGAGGGCGCTTGTTGGTGACCCGGTACTGGCTCAGGTGTTGAAGAAGACCGGCGTTCCCATCGATCCTCGAGCCGACGTCGGTAGATCCACACTGCCATTCCGATCATCGTCACCAATCCAGCAAACATCCACATGCGCACGTCCCCTGTGAGAGCGTGTGACAGCGAACCCGTCGGGTCCTACTCGGTGTCATTCCGGGGTGAGCGGCCGGGCCGCCACTCGGCCTGCATCGCAAACAGTTCGATCAGAGCCTGGGCATTCGGATCGTCACAGCCGTGTTCGTCGATGCGCTGCCTTACCTGGGTCTGGATGTCTTCCTGGCCACGCAGCAGGGTGGCCGCGATCTGTTCTCCCGTCGCTTCGGGGTGCTGGTCCTCCAGCGCCATGACGGATTGCAGGTAGATCATTTGCTGGTTGGCCAGAAACGCGACCATCTGCTCGTCATCGATATCGTCACAGCGGGCCGCGGCTGTACTGGATGCGACGAACTGACTCAGGATGTTCAGGATCTCGGGCCGCTCGTCGGCGCTTGCCGGGCTGGCGAGGCCGAATATCAGCAGGAACAGCCCGGCCGTGGCGGCGAGAAGCCGGCGAGGTGGGGGGCGGGTAACGGGGCATGGGGCGGCAGGGCGCACATGCCCCGCGCGGACAGAACTAGAGAATCCTTTCTTCATCGTTTCCCTCCCTGGAAACATCGCGAGCCCATTGATCGGTCGCGCCCACAATCTAGCTGCTGTTTCCCGACCTGTCATCCCTCGTCCTTCTCCGGAGCACCACGTCATGGCGAGGCCTCGCAGAGGCCGTGGCAATCGGTCGGAGCGTGCTGGGCCGCCGGTCGGTCGCAATGCCGGGGCAGAAGGCCCGACCTGATCCGGCGCCGTTGATCTCGGCGCCCGTGCAGGCACTCGGTGTGCCACGGGGTCTGCTACGCTTCGGCCCTTGTCGGATAGGAGAGATCAGATGACGGTTGCAGCGCTCACGGAACAGTTTCCGCATCCCGAAGTGCGGTTTCGCCAGCAGGATGCGCTGGTGATGGTCGATATCGAGAACGCGCACGGCAGCGCGACGATCACGACCTTTGGCGCGACGCTGCTGAGCTATCGCCCGAAGGGTGGCGCCGACGTGCTTTGGGTGAGCGATACCGCACTGTACGACGGCAAGAAGCCGGTGCGCGGCGGGGTCCCCGTCTGCTGGCCATGGTTTGGCCCGTACGATCCGGCCGCGCTGGGTCCCGACCCGAGCGACGAACACAAGAAGGGGCACGGGATCGCCCGCTATGCGTTCTGGGATGTCGAGTCCGTGGAATCGGTCGGCGATGCCACGCACGTCGTGTTCGTGCTGACCCCGGACGACGATATCCGCAAGGCCTGGCCGCTGGAGTTCTCGCTGCGCCTGCACGTCACCCTGGGCGAGGCCCTGGAGATGACGCTGGAGGGCGAGAACCGCAGCGATCGCGAGTGGCGTGTGTCGGAGGCCCTCCACACCTATTTCGGCGTGGGCGAGGCCGAGGGCCTGGTGGTGCGCGGGCTGGACGGGACCACGCGGATCGACAAGCTGGCGGACGGTGAACGCGGGACGCAGTCCGGCGACGTCGCCATGACGACCCCGATGGAGCAGGTGTTCGTCGGCCACCCGGGCACACTCGTGATCGAGGACCGGGACAACGCGCGCGAGATCGTCATCGAACGCGAGAACAGCGCCAGCAGCGTGCTGTGGAACCCCGGCCCAGAAGGCGTCAAGTCGTTCGCCGACATGCCCGACGATCAGTATCGCAAGACGGTCTGCGTCGAGGTCGCCAACGCCCTGGACGATGCCTACCCGCTCGCCGCTGGCGCAACCCACGCCATGACCATGCGGCTCTCCGTGCGCTGAACGGGTAGCCGGGAGGCGCCCGGGGGCTCGCATCCCGGCCTCCAGCATTGGCTGGATCGGCGGGCGTGGCCGCATCTCCCCAACCCATCACCGCGAGGCCTCACAGGACGCCAGCTCCGGGCGCGGTGCCTCTTCGCTACAGCGAGTGCCCGGTGAGCCGGCGGTAGATGGCGAAGCCGGCGGCACGGTCACGGCAGCGCAGGATGGCGGCGCGGCCCGGCGTTGACGGATCGGGTTGCACGTCGACGCTTGCCGTTTTGGCGGCCTGCAGGTTTTCGTCGTTCAGGTCGGCCTCGCCGAACACCGAGATCACGAAGCCGCCGGGGATAGGCGGTGGTGGGGTGAACGGCTCGCCGTCCGCCAGGGCCACCCAGGCCGGGATGAACGCGGGGCCGTAGAAGTCGAAGAAGCCGTTGGAGCCGCGCAGGTGAGCCTCGATCGGCTGGCCGCCGATCAGCTCGATGTTGCAGATGCCGCTGTATCCGCCCAGGTTGCGCTGCACCCAGTCGGCGATCCATGGCTCGACCTCCGGTGCATCCGCGCCGATCTCCCAGTAGACGGGGCGGGCGGCGTCCTTCTGCTCGGAGCCGCGGGTGTGAGCGAACCAGCGTACTGCGCCGGCCTCCACCAGGCAGTCGGTGCTGGTGTGGGTGCCTTGCAGGCGCGGGCACCAGAAGCTTCCGGGTTCCACTGGGACGGCGTCGGCTGCCACGGTGCGCGCGTTCAGCCCCATGCCGGCGAGGTTGGTGATTGGCTTGACGAAGACCTCGTGGTCCGCGGCGATGCCGAGATCCGTGGGCGCTACGCCGCAGGGCGCGGCGGTGAGTCCGGCATCCAGGGCCAGGTGCAGCTTGTCGTAGACGTGTCGATAGTCCGGGTTGAGCCGCCATGCGGCGGCGTCGGACACCCCCACCTCCCGGCGCGGTTCGGGCCGGAAGATGTGCTCGCGTTCGGGGAGGACACCGACAAACGGCACTACCCGGCCTCCGCCTGGCGTTTTTCGTGGCCCGCCGCCAGGCGCTCTACCTCGCATAGGAGCGACTTGAATGCGGGAAACCCGCTGATCGGGTCCAGCGCGCGGTCGTCGGTCAGCTCGTTCACGTTGGCGTGGTTCCAGCCGTGCTGGCAGTGCGCCACGCCGGGCTTGATGCGGTCCGTGACCTTGGCCACGAACGCCACGCGCCCGCGTGGCGAACGCACCTCTACCGTGTCGCCGTCCGCGATCCCGCGCGCGGCGGCATCCATCGGGTGCAGCTCCACCAGCGGTTCCGGCATCGCCCGGCGCATGCGCTCCAGGTGCTGGTGCTGCGAGTGGGTGGCGTGCTTGTGGCGGGCGCCGCTGGTCAGCACCAGCGGATAGTCGCGGGCGAGCTCCGGCGTGGAGACTGGGCTCTCCGCCGGTTCGCGGTACACCGGCAGGCCGTCGTGTCCGGCCGCGCGCAGTTCCGCGGCGTCGAACTCCACCTTGCCGCTGACCGTGCGGAACCCGTTGATCCGGTACTGGCGGTCGCCTTCCTCGAAGCCGTACTCGAGCATGTCGTCCAGCGCCTTGGCGAACACGGTGACCCCGTCCGGGTCATTGTAGACCTGCTCGCGGATGGTCTCGGGGATGCCCTCGGCGGCCTCGGCCCAGCTGGCCTCCAGGTCGCCGTTCCAGAATTGCTCTCCCATGCCCAGGCGTACGCCCAGCTCCAGGAACACCTCGCCATCCGGGCGGGCCTCGCCGCGCGGGGCAACGGCGGCGTGGCGGTAGCGCAGTTCGCCGCGGAAGTTGCAGCCGGGGTAGGCGATCAGCGCCGCGCGCTCCAGGCTGGTGGCGGCCGGCAGCACGATGTCGGCCATGCGCGTGGCCGGGTTGTGGAAGAAGTCGGAGGCGGCGAAGAAATCCAGCGCGCCTAGCGCCTGTTCCATGCGCTTCGAGTTCGGCCACATCGCGGTGTTGATGCCCATCGCCACCAAGGCCCGCACCGGCTGTGGCCGTCCCTCAAGGATGGCATCCGGCAGCAGCATGCTTTGCGCCGCCGGCCAGTGGGCCGTCCACACCGGGAAGGTCTCATCGCCGATGCGTGGTGGCAGGTGTGCCTTGCAATGGTCGAACAGGTCGATGGGCTTGGGCGTGACCTTGTCGTTGAAGAAGCGGTTGCCGCCCTCGCGGTCGATGTTGCCGGTCACCGCGGCCAGCAGGATCACCGCGCGGTGGTTTTGGAAGCCGTTGGAATGCTGCACGGTGGCGGTGGGGGAGAGCATGATCTGCGCTGGCGCGTTGGCGGCATAGAGCTCGGCGGCACGGCGCAGATCGGCCGCGTCGATGCCGCAGATCTGCGCGACGCGCTCCGGCGGGAACCCGGCCACATACTCGCGGAAGGCCTGCACGCCGCTGCCCCATTCGTCGAGGAAGGCCTGATCCTCCCAGCCGTTTTCGAAGATCAGGTAATGCATGCCCAGCGCCAGCGCGCCATCGGTACCCGGGCGGATCTGCAGGTGCACCTCGGCCTGCTCCGCCAGCGGGGTTACCCTCGGGTCCACCACCACGGTCGTGCAGCCCGGGCGGGTCGCAGCCAGGGGGTGCTGGTGGAACGGCGGGATCGAACCGCGCGGGTTGGTGGACCACACCAGCAGGCAGCGGGTGGCATCCGAGGCGACGGTGGAGGAGGTCTTGATCTTGGTGCCGAAGGTCACCTCCTCCGCGACCTTGGTGGAGGAGAAGCAGCAGCCGCTCTCGGTCAGGTAGTTGGGCGAGCCGAAGGCATGCGCCAGGCGCTGGAGCTGCGGGCGCGCCTCCTTGGTATAGCCGGCGAAGAAGGCCGCCGCCGGGGCCCCGTGTTCCTCGCGGGTGGCGCGCAGGCGCCCGGCGATGATGTCCAGTGCCTCATCCCAGGAGATGCGCTCGAACTGGCCGCTGCCGCGCGGACCCATGCGCCGCAGCGGGTACAGCAAGCGCTCCGGATGGTTGCGCCGGTCCAGCTGGACGTAGCAGCGCGGGCAATCGGGGCCGTCGATGGCGACTGGCTCGCCGACGGCGTCCAGGGTGACGTCGATGGCGCAGTTGGCATCGCACTCGTAACAGGTACTTTTCACGGTCGCCATCGGGGCGCTCTTCCTTGTTCAGCGGGCGGTCTTGGTTGCTGCGAGGGCATTATGCCGGGAGCCTTGGGTCCCCCACGAACAACGCCTGGAACCGCGGGGCCACCTCATTATTCGTGGCTCGGATGCCGATTAGTTCGTTGGAGGTAAGGCAACACCTGGCACGGTCACCCGTGACCAATCCCGCCCCGTCATCCGGGACGGAGCGGGGCGCAGAGCCGAGATCTCGGGGTTGAAGAGCCCCGGTGGGGAGGTCCCGGCTCACCGCTTAGCGGTGTCCGGGATGACCTGGCGTGGGGGCGGAACTTATCGGCCCCCAACCCTTTGCTTCTGCCTATGCCCGTTGATGGGCCCATGCCATGCTGGCGGGTCTGCCTTGCGCGTCTTCCTGGGTTACGAGCCGATCGCGGTCCGCCCCCCTGGTTCCCTGTGCTTGCAGTCGGCGGCCGCCGGGGTCTCAGGCCGGTTGTCGACGGGTCGCGCGCAGGGCGCGGCAGATCCAGCCTTCGGGGGTGTCTTCGCCGGTCAGCAGGTAGCGCAGGGCGTGCGGGTCGCGCAGGGTGTGGGAGATCGTGAGCGCGCTCGCGAACCGGCCGCAGAACAGCATGTGGTCGCCGGGTTGCAGGGGTGTGTCGTCATCGGGTGCGAGGATGTCCTCGCCTCCGGTTTCGCGCCGCAGTAGCAGCACAAGGCAGGCGTGTCGCTGGCGCACGGGATGGTCGGCGCGCAGCAGCTGGCCCAGGGTCACCGGCTCCTGCTCCAGATGGGCAAGGAGGGCCGGGGCTGTCCCCTCGTCCAGTTGCTCGGTCCAGATGGCTGGCACACGGTCGCCGACCACGGCCGTGATGGAGCTGACTCGCTCGTTCGCCCAGTCGGTTGTCTGGTTGCGACTCAGTTCCAGGAAGCGCGGCAGGAGCGGCGAGGTCAGATGGGCCAGGATCGCCTCGGCAATCACCCGGTCGTGGCGCATCACCAGCGGCAGGTCGGCCGCCGCGAACAGGAGCGAATCGCACTCGCGGTTCTGCCGCGCGACCATAAACAGGTCCGGGTTCAGCTCGCGCGCGGTCATCACGATGGACAGGTTGTAGTCGTCGCGGCCGGTTCCGGCCACGATCCCGGAGGCGCTCTCGATGCCGGCCTCGTGCAGGGTGTCCGCCTCGGTGCCGCGGCCCTTGATGCAGTCGGGCGGACAGTCCGCGCCCTCGGGGTCCGTTTCCACCAGGGTCACCTCCACGCCCTCCTGGATCAGGCCGGCGTGCACGGCCTTGCCGAAGCGCCCGAAGCCGCACAGGATCCAGCGACCGCAGGGCGGGTCGATCGGCATCGGCAGCGGGCTCCCGGGGATGCTCCCAAGCCATTCGTGCAACAGGTGATGCGCGGGGGAATGCAGCGCGAGGGCGAGGCGCTGGCCGAAGATGTCGAACGGGTTGATGACCTGGTCAGTCCCGAACGAGGCCATGTTCTTCTCCGTGTCGTGGCTCTCGGCACGGCAGATCACGGGGCGCTCCGGGTTGAGGAGTTTGGCGGCAATGGCGATGCGCAGGTTCACCGCATCGTCGCTGGTCAGCGCCACCACACCCTGGCAGTGCGGGTTGAGCAGCCCGGCATCAAGCAGGCGATTGGCGATGCTGGCATCCGCGCACAGACCGGGGATCTGCAGCGGGTAATTCTCCAGGACCAGCTCGTTGATGCGGTCCGGGTTCTGGTCGATGACCACGGCAAAGCCATTGCGGCCGAGCAGGGAGCGCACCACCAGGGCCCCAGTGTCGCCATACCCGCACACGATATGGAACGGCCGCTGCAGCTTGCGGATCGTGCGGTCGAACGCGTGCTGGCTGACGGCCAGGCGGAAGGCCGGGTCCTGGATCAGCGCGAGGATCTTGCCGATGGCATACAGCCAGGCCACCACCGACAGGTAAACGGCAAACACCGTCCACATCCGCTGCGCCTCGGAGAAGGTGTAGGGGATTTCGCCGAAGCCGATCGTCGTGGCCATGTAGGTCACGAAGTAGAAGGCATGGAAGAAGTCCATGCGCCAGGGTTCCCCCTGGTCGTCCACGCCGGGTATCAGCACCAGGCCAAGAACGGAGATCGCGTAGGCCGCCGTCAGCGCGAGCAGCGGCGCCCGCATGCGGCGGAGGAACAGGAACAGAACCTTGTTGATGGTGGGGCCCACGGTTCTTGTAGTGGCAGCTGTCGCGGCCGGCCTCAGCGGCGCAGCGCCACCGTATCCGCGATCAGCAGCAGCACGGAGATCAGGTTCGCCACCATGGCCCCGCCCGCCAGGGAGACGATGCTGGCCATGAACATCGCATCCATGCCCCCGGCATGCACATGGGTGGCATAGCCCCACACCACCGCGGCGGCCAGTAGCTGCAGGACCGCTACCAGGGAGCTGGCCAGCAGCAATGCCCCGGTCTGCGTCCGATCCCCCAGTTTCAGGGCAGTGGCGATGATGTTCACCACGATGGCCGCGAACAGCTCGTATACGTTGTGATGCGCCGGATCATCGATCTCGCCGAGGAAGAACCCGAAGTTCAGCGTGAACGCCAGGATGATGAAAAAGCCGAAGATCACCTTCTCCAGGTTCATGCGCATGCTCCTTGTTATTCGAGATGACGGGCTCTGATCGATGCCGAAACGCGGGCCCGTCTACGTCCGCCCACAGCATGGAGCATGGCTCAACAAGCCCCGGATGGCGAGGGCAGGGCGCGGATCTCCCCACGTGCCGAAACGCCAGGGGCCCCGTCATTGCGAGGCCTCGCAGAGGCCGTGGCAATCGGTTGAAGCGCCACGGATGCGGACCGCTCGTGATCGGGCAGGGCAAAAGGCAAGACGGGACCCAAAATATCTGGCTTCGCCGACCCCGGGGCCGCTAATCCCAGAGGTGGCCCCAGCGTTTCCACCAGTCGCGGGCGATAGCGCGGTTGGCCGCGTTCTCGCGTTCGTCGAGGACGGTCCCCAGGCGGATGTACTCGCCCCCGGTTTGCGAGGTCACCGCCGGATCCTGCGTAGCCAGCATCAGGGCATACAGCGCCAGTTTCAGTTCCCACGGGTCATCGGAATCGAGGTAGGGCACGAGATGCGGGACCGCCGGCGCACCGATCCGGCCGAGCGCCTCGGCCGCCGTGTACCAGGTGCGCGGATGCTCCTCGCCCCCGTAGGTCTCGGTGAACGCGCGATCCGACAGGCGCTCGAGGTAGTAGTGGATCTCGTCCCGGAGGCTGGCGAGCCCCTCCGCGGGTCCGTCTGCCGCGGCGGCGGGCTGCTCCTGCGGCGCGGCACCCGTGGCGGCCGGTGGCTCTGCCGATGGCGGCCCGCCGGCGCAACCACCGAGCAACATCCCGCCGGCCAGCCATGCGGCCAGCCACCCGGGAGAAAGGGGGGCGGGTTTAGTTTTCAAACGGCTCCCATTCGGCGAGCGTGGCGTACAGCTCGCTCATCGTCTGGATTCGCGGAGCGTCGCAACCATGCTGATCCACGTACTGGTCCACGCGGGCTCGGACCTCCTCCCGTCCGTGGCGCAGACCGTCGGCGATCTCCTCGTCCGATGCATCCGGGAATCGCTCCTGCTGGACCATCCGCGCGCGCGCATGAACGATCTGCAGATTGGTCGCGAAGTCAGCCAGCTGCTCCTTGCCCACGTCCGCGCAGCGCGCCATCGCTGCGTCCGCCGCCACCAACTGGTTCAGGATGTTGAGGATCTCGGGCGGCTCGTCGGCGCCTGCCGGGCTGGAAAGCCCGAGCAACAAAAGCCACGGCACGGCCGCCCGTGTCGCCTGCAAACGCCTCCTGTGCGTCCTGCCGCATGCGCCGCTACGTGAAGCAGAGGAGCGCGCTTGCCCCCTCCGGAGAAGACCACTGAATCCATTCATTACTGCCTCCCTCCCTGGAAACACGAAGTACGCCCCGGAAACCGGGTGCCGCCCCAATTTAGATGCTCACCCCGAGGCTGTCACCCGAAGTCTTTGTAGGGGTCCGCCTCGTTGTGCGCGCACGCGTTGACTGTCTGTGCGGTGACGCAACTGTAAACGGCCACGTATGCGACGTCCTGTCGCGTGGGGCCGCGGGTTGGGCTTCTGGCGCAAGACCGGCGCAGATCTGGGGCGATGCGCCAAGGGCATCCCCGAAGAGTCATCATCGCTTCAGGGGTTCGCAAAAGGCGAGGCCCCCTGTTTACAGGGGGCCTCGCGCAGCCGTTAAAGCAGGATGGCTAGCAGGATGAGGACGGGAATCGGGATGCCGATCGCCCAGAGCAGTATGTATTTCATCTGAATCTACCTCGCTGATTGTCAGCAATCTGTACGGTTCAATAGGGGACGCTGTCGCGCTGCCGACCGCCGATCGTGGCGGCAAAGCTGGCGCTGAACGCCCCGATCAGCAGTCCCAGGAACGTCCACAGAGAAAGTTTTGCCATCGCGCTTCGGGCCTCATCGGCTGCCTGCCGCGCCTGCATTTCCAGTTCCTCCATCTGCGCCTGGACTTCGCGGATTCGGTTCTCCGCCTGGGACTGGCTGACGCCGGTGTTCTGCGCGATCAGTTGCGCGAGATACGCCCTGTCGGTATCCGACATATCCTCCCAGCCGCGGGCGAGAATACGTACCGCCTCGGTGCGCATGGCGGTTCTGTTGGAGTCGGTTGCGCCGGCGTCGGGAGCCGCCCTGGCGCGCTCTGGGCGAAACAAGATATCCGCGAAATAGTCGAGCGGGCCGGTGGCGTCGCCTTCGGTCTGCCCATTAGCGCCTGCCATCATGGCAGCGCCGCCAGTCGTAGCCGCCGCTCCGACAGCCGAAGCACCGGCCTGGGCGGTGCCGCCGATGATTGCCGCGGAGGCGGAAACGAGCAAAGCCGCCGTGACGACCACGCTAAGCGCCCAGACGAGGAAGCCGTGTGCGGTATCCCGGAAGAATACTTCGTCGGTATGCAGATCGGTCCACTGGGTGCGCAGTCGGCCGGCCAGGTAGCCGCCCATGGCGCCGGCGATGATGTGCACGAGTATCAGCCAGACGATGCTTGCGAACCCGATGCCCTCGGCCGACACGCCCTCTCCAGCCCACGGCGAGACCGCCGAGAATCCCAGGCCCGTGCCCAGGAGCAGGAAACTGAGCGACAACGCCGTAGCGACCACGGCGCCTGCGATCACCGCGCCCCAGGAAACGCCGGAGCGCCGTGCCTCGTTACCGATGTCCGTGGTGAATGGGTCATGCATTCCCGATGTGGCGGAACGCCCCGCCAGAGTGGGCTCGACAGATGCCATGGCGACTTTCCTTCGTGACAATTGGATGAGACTGCATGCTGCGGTGCAGTCGCTCCGGGGTTCTGTGCGTTGCCACACCTTGGCGTCCCGGCTCCTTTCCATCTGCTCGAGTTTCTGCGCTGTTTCAGGTTTCCACGGCGCGGGTCGCGAGGCGCGGGGCCATGCCCGCAAATGCCCGCAGCGGTGAGACCGGTCGATCCCGGCCGCTGCCAGGCAACCCGCTGTAGGCGCCCCGGCCTCCGGGTGATTGCGGTATCCACAGCACCCCATCGGTCAGAGGGCGGACCGCCTGAACAAACCGCGTCATTGCGGGGCCTCGCAGAGGCTGCGGCAACGGTTGAAGTACCAAAGGGGGGTGGGCGAATTACGGTGGAGCGGGGACAAGGGGGCAAGACCTGCCCCGAATTTCCGAAACCCCGTCATTGCGAGGCCCCGCAGGGGCCGCCGCAATCGGTTGACGTGCCACGGGTGGGGGGGGGGCAGCTCGTGGTGGAGCAGGGGCATGGGCAAGACCCGCCCCTGAATCGACTCGGGGCTATTTCTCGCCGATGGCAAGGTCGCCGCCGACACCGGTCACGGGCAGGATGCGGTCGTCGTGGTCAAGGAAGGGGTCGCTGGTGAATGCGCTTCCCTCGTTCTCGGTTGGCATCTCGGCCAGTTGGGTGTCGAGGGTATCGGCGGGGCGCCCGTAGAGCCGCTGGACTCCGCGCAGATCGCCGGGCTGCAGGTCGGCGAAGTCCTCGGTGTACCTGAATCCCATCACCTGCCCGGATGGCCCGGGATGGTCCAGGCCGATGGCGTGACCGATCTCGTGAGTCAGCGTATAGCGGATGTCGTAGACATCCTTGTTGCCGTCGAAACCGACCTTCCACTCGTGAGCAGGATTCAGACACACCAGCGACTGTTCGATGGTGCGCACACCCACTTCCGCATCGGGCGAGTAGGAAACATTGGAGAAATCGCCTGAATCGTGCGCGTAGGCTACGTTGGCGAATGCCCGTCCACGCGGCTGCCCCTGGGCACCGAGGATGATATCCGCCTCCCGTGCATCGCTTACCTTGTGGAATGACAGGCCGGCCGCGCGCTCCCAAACCCGAAACGCCGCCGCGGCCTCGCGATCCAGCGTCTCCATGGAGAGGGCTTCGCCCAGAAGCTCGTCAATCGGTGCGAGATCGCGGCAGTTGTGCGCATCATCGAACCGTAGCGCCTCCCCGGCAAAGGCATAGCTGATGCTGGCCCCCACCCCTAACTGCTGGTCTCCCCACTTCACCTTGTAGCCATCCAGCTTGAGCAGCCGATACCCACCGTCGTCGGCAAGGGCCGGCAGCGGGAGTGCCAAGGGCAGAAAGCCGGCCATTATCAAGGCCAGCGCGGGAAAGTGTGCATGCGTGACTGATCGCACCGCAGTCTCCTGATCGGGCCCCGTCAAGAGCGCCTTCAGGGCGCGCGAGGCTCCCGCGCAGCGTAACATAACGCACGACTAACGCTAATGTTCGACACCGAACCGACGAAGCATTCGCTCATCCTCAGAGTCCGAGCCGGGTCCCTGCAGTCTGCGAACCGTACTCCGCTCAATCAACGGGTTGGTCCCGCGCAGGCGAGGGTGGGGCGCGTATCCAAAGCCGAGCCAAGCACACCGCAGTGCCGTCATTGCGGGCCTCGAAGAGGCCGTGGCAGCGGACTGAAGCGCCACGAATCCGGGTCGCTGGCTCGGGAGCAGGGGTATGACCGAAGCCCTACGGGGGTCAGACTTTGCCCTTTGCCCGCACTACTGCCCGCGAAGCCCTACGGGGGTCAGACCTTGCCCTTTGCCCGCACTACTGCCCGTGCCGGAAAGCCAGACTGGATTGGAGAGACACGTTTGATGAATCGATCGTGGCCCGTGCTGGGCCTTTGCATCTCCCTGGTTTTCGCCGGCGCAGCCGGGGCGGACACCACGGAGCTGGAGGGCGACTGGGCCTGCCCGGCCGTAATGCAACTGGCAGCCATTGGCTCGAGCCAACTGAATCTGCAGCTCGATACGCGCTCCCGTCTGCATCCGGACGGGCGGTACAAGAGCGAGGGCGATGCCGTGGCCCAGTTCGGCCTGTGGCCGCTCACGCTGATCGCGACCAGCGAGGGGCAGTGGCAGCGCGAGGAGCAGCAGCTCACACTCACCGTGGAAGCCCTGGACCTGTCGCCTGGCTCCCCATCAGGTGTAGAACTCCAGCGCCACCTGATCCGGCAGATCACTACGCTGCTACCGGAACTCCCGCATACGGAGGTCACGCGGATCGTCACCGAATCGCCCACGCGCCTCGTGGTCGAGCACGCCTCCGGCGAACAGTACACCTGTCAACGACTGTGAGCCCTCGCGCGGGCGCAGACCGAGATCTGCCCCGTCTACGCCTTTCTTGATTAAGCACGAGAGTCAGCCAGTCACGGGGATCATCCGGGGACGTAAATGGCCCGTCGCAGGTCGCTTTAGTCCGGGCGTTCTGGGAATGTCACCCTCCCCGGCCCTGGCCCCTGCACGGTCATCCCGGCCGGAGCGAAGCGAAGAGCCGGGATCTCCCCCGACGGGGCAACCCCAGCCGCCGCGATCCCGGATAACCGCTACGCGGTTTCCGGGATGACGAAGAAGGAGCGGCGTGGAGCCGTGAAGCGCGTACCGCTGCGCTCCATGGCCACCTTCGGCCGCCGGGTGTGGTACACACCCGGGCCCGCACGGTCCTTGGATCTGGCTGACCGAAGTGGCTAATCAGGTCGCCTTTTGCCGTGAAGGCGGGGGCCACAGGCAAGGTCGGAAAATCCGAAGGTGGACCCCAGACCCCAAGACCGTCCGGTCGTCAGGCGGAGCTCTCCGAAGTGTCGTTTGCCTTCTGGTAGGCGCGCAGTCCCCCGGCGATGGAGAGGACATTGGTATAGCCCAGATCCACCAGCTGGGTCGCCGCCAATGCCCCGCGGTTGCCACCATTGCAGAAACAGACCATGGGCGCGTCCTTGTCTGGTGCGACTCCCTCGATCTGACGCGTGATGGAATCCAGCGCTACATTGCGGGCGCTCGGCAGGCTGCCTTTCTGGTATTCCTCGGGCTCGCGCACATCAATGGCCACCGCACCGGATGCCAGGCTGGCGTCTACCTGTTGCGGCTCGATCTCCTTGATGCGAGCGCGCGCGGCTTGCGCCCGACGGAGAAACTCGTCGTCGTGATGATCCATAATGGTTTTCCTTTCGGCGGTGGTTTTTCGCGCGGTCAGTGCTGGGAACAGCCCATCCTCGCCTCGTCGCAAATTAGGTACGGGACACAAGACAAAGTTCGACCGCGTTCTTGCCCGTGGACAGGAGGTGATCACGATGGGTTTGAGCCAGTGGTGGCCGTTCGGCCGCGTGCCGGAAATGAGCCCCGAGGAACTGGCGCAGGCGATGGAGAACGCCCAGGTGCAAGTGCTGGATGTGCGCACCGGTGTCGAGCATCGTCGGAGCGGTATCCCGGGCGCGCGTCACCTCCCGATCACGCAGTTTTCCAAGCGCCGCCTGGCGGACCTGGAACTCGATCCCGATCGTCCCGTGGTGGCCATCTGCCTCAGTGCACACCGCAGCATCCCCGCCGTGCGTAAGCTGCGGGCCCGTGGCTACGAGGCTCGCCAGCTTCGCGGCGGCATGCTCGCCTGGTGGCGGGCAGGACTGCCATGCGAGCGGGAAAGCGAAGGCGTCGGTGGATAAAGACCTGCGACCGTTACGCGGGCCCGGCAAGCCGAGAAACGGGGCAGCCATCCCCCTTGGCCGCATGATCTTGGAGTGCAAGGGCCCCGTTTGCGGCCCAGGGTCCAGCGTGCGCGCCCTTGGAGCGGCCGTTGTGGTCAGGAGCGCCGAGTAAACGCAGTTCGCGGCTTGCGTCTGTTCCCGACCGGCATCTCAGTCGTCGTCCTTGTCCTGCTTGTTGCCCGGAGTGACGGCACGTCCCACCGCTCCGGCGGTCTTGCCGGTCGCCTTTGCGGCGCCGGTGGTGACGCTGACGGCGGCGCTTCCAGTGGCACCGGCGACCTTCACGGCCGTGCAG
Organism: Thioalkalivibrio sp. ALM2T; assembly: GCF_000381505.1. NCBI lineage: Bacteria > Pseudomonadati > Pseudomonadota > Gammaproteobacteria > Chromatiales > Ectothiorhodospiraceae > Thioalkalivibrio > Thioalkalivibrio sp. ALM2T. The sequence continues at coordinate 16,267 of NZ_KB906567.1, read as the reverse complement.
CCCGTGGTCAGCGGCAGGATGATGGCGAGCAGCAGGAGCGGGCGGGTGTAGGCAATCATCGGCTAGAGACTTCGTTGATGTCTGCGGTCAAGGGTACGCCCGTCATGGCCGTGAGGCCATGGCGTGTCCGGAAGGGGGCACCGGCATGGAGGATGTTCGACGCCATCGTGGCCCCGGGCTGGCGGTCACGAACCAGCCTTCCGCAGAACCTGCAGGTGCGCCGCTGGTCTGAAGGCCAAGCCCCTGTGGAGACTTGCGATGTCCCGTTTTGCGCCCCTGTTCGCTTCCCTGTTGCTGGTGCTGCCGATGGCCTGCGCAACCGCCACGGAGCCCGATACCGAGGCCTTGTTCCAGCACGAGCTGGGCCGGTTGCACGCGTCCGAGATTGTCAGCCTGCAGGAACGCTTCCAGGGCCATCCGCTGCTGATCATCAATACCGCCAGCCATTGTGGTTACACCGACCAGTTCGGTGGGCTGGAACAGTTGCATCAGGACTACCGGGACCAGGGGCTGAAGGTGGTGGGCTTCCCTTCCCATGACTTCAATCAGGAGGCCGACGACGAGGCCGAGACCGCCCGGGTGTGCTTCGAGAACTTCGGCGTCACCTTCGACATGTTCAGGCCGATCGGCGTGCGCGGCGCGGACGCCCACCCGATCTTTCGCGAACTGGCCCGCCAGGCCGCCGCCCCGCGCTGGAACTTCTACAAGTACGTGGTGGACCGAGAGGGGCGGGTGGTCGCGCACTTCCCCAGCCAGGCCGGCCCCGGGTCTCCCGAGCTGCGCCGCGCGATCGAGAGCATCTTGTAGCCCATCGCGCTATAGAGCCTCTCGCGGAAAGATAGCGGGAGACTATCTCGATCATGGTGAATATCAACTGGCACTAATGGCTCGTGGGGCCTAGCTTCAAGGGCAGGTGGACAGTGAAGCCCACCCGGGCCGAAGGTGGCCCTGGGTCGGAGCGGCTTGCGGTCCCTGAGGAAAGCCATCGATTACACATGGATGACGGCTTCCGAAACACGAACCAGCTGAACGCAGCGAACATGGAGAACGATATGGGTGAGCATCAGAACATGGGCAAATGCCCGGTCATGCATGGCGGCGAGACCGCCGCAGGCCACTCCGTCATGGACTGGTGGCCGGAAGCGCTGAACCTGGACATCCTCCATCAGCATGACCGCAAGACCAACCCGATGGGCGAGGACTTCGACTATCGGGAAGAGGTCAAGAAGCTCGACTTCGACGCCCTGAAAAAGGATATGCACGCGCTGATGACCGAGAGCCAGGCGTGGTGGCCGGCCGACTGGGGCCACTACGGCGGGCTGATGATCCGCATGTCCTGGCACGCGGCCGGCACCTACCGTATTGCCGATGGCCGCGGTGGCGGCGGCACCGGCAACCAGCGTTTCGCGCCGATCAACAGCTGGCCGGACAACGTCAGCCTGGACAAGGCGCGCCGCCTGCTGTGGCCGATCAAGAAGAAATACGGCAACAAGATCAGCTGGGCGGATCTGATGATCCTGGCCGGTACCGTGGCCTACGAGAACATGGGTCTGAAGACCTTCGGCTTCTCCTTTGGTCGCGAGGATATCTGGCATCCCGAGAAGGACACCTACTGGGGTGCCGAGAAGGAATGGCTGGCACCCTCCGACGAGCGCTACGGCGACGTCGACAAGCCCGACACCATGGAGAACCCCCTGGCAGCCGTCCAGATGGGCCTGATCTATGTAAACCCGGAAGGGGTCAACGGCAAGCCCGATCCCCTCAAGACCGGCGAGCAGGTCCGCGAGACCTTCGCCCGCATGGCCATGGACGATGAAGAGACCGCGGCGCTGACCGCCGGCGGGCACACCGTGGGCAAGTGCCACGGCAATGGCGATGCCGGTGCGCTGGGTCCGGAGCCCGAAGGGGCCGATGTCGAGGAACAGGGCTTCGGCTGGAAGAATCCCAACATGCAGGGCAAGGCCGCCAACGCCGTCTCCTCGGGCATCGAGGGTGCCTGGACCACCCATCCGACGAAGTTCGACATGGGGTACTTCGACCTGCTGTTCGGCCATGAGTGGGAGCTGAAGAAGAGCCCCGCCGGCGCCTGGCAGTGGGAGCCGATCGAGATGAAGGAGGAGGACAAGCCGGTGGATGCCAGCGATCCCTCCATCCGCCACAACCCGATCATGACCGACGCCGACATGGCGATGAAGATGGACCCGAAGTACCGGGCCATCTGCGAGAAGTTCATGGCGGATCCCGCGTACTTCCAGGACTGCTTCGCCCGCGCCTGGTTCAAGCTGACCCACCGTGACCTGGGCCCGAAGACCCGCTACATCGGTCCGGAAGCGCCGCAGGAAGACCTGATCTGGCAGGACCCGGTGCCGGCCGGCAACACCGACTACTGCGTCGAGGCGACCAAGAAGAAGATCGCCGAGAGCGGCCTTGGCATCGCCGAGATGGTCAGCACGGCCTGGGACAGCGCCCGCACCTTCCGCGGCTCCGACATGCGCGGTGGCGCCAACGGCGCCCATATCCGCCTGGCCCCACAGAAGGACTGGGAAGGCAACGAGCCGCAGCGCCTGGACCGGGTGCTCAAGGTCTACGAGCAGCTCTCCGCCGAGACCGGCGCCAGCGTGGCCGACCTGATCGTGCTGGGTGGCAGCGTGGGCATCGAGCAGGCCGCCCGGGCGGCTGGATACGATGTCCTGGTGCCGTTTATTCCGGGGCGTGGCGATGCCAGCGCCGAGATGGTCGACGCCGATTCCTTCGCGCCGCTGGAGCCGCTGGCGGATGGCTTCCGCAACTGGCTGAAGAAGGACTACGTGGTCAAGCCGGAGGAGATGCTGCTCGATCGCGCCCAGCTGATGGGCCTGACCGCGCCGGAGATGACCGTGCTGATCGGCGGCATGCGCGTGCTCGGCACCAACCACGGTGGCAGCAAGCACGGCGTGTTCACCGGCCGTGAAGGCCAGTTTACCAACGATTTCTTCGTCAACCTGACCGACATGGCCAACGCCTGGAAGTCTGCGGACAACGGCACCTACGAGGTCCGCGACCGCAAGAGCGACCAGGTGAAGTGGACCGCCAGCCGCATCGACTTGGTGTTCGGTTCCAACTCCATCCTGCGCAGCTACGCCGAGGTGTACGCCCAGGACGACAACGAAGAGAAGTTCGTGAACGACTTCATCAAGGCCTGGACCAAGGTGATGAACGCCGACCGCTTCGATCTGGAGCAGTACCAGCAGTAAGCACGGCCTGAACCGGGCAGTTTGCCCGGCCTGCAGACCAGGACGCCCGGGACCATCCCGGGCGTTTTTTTGTGTCTTGGGTTCGGCTCCCGCGACCGCCGGAGGGCAACCGCCCGCGCCTGATCCTCCAGGCCTGTCTGGCCCCTGCGAGCCCGCACCCACTCGGTCTCCGGGTGATAAACACCGTCCGTCCTTCACCCAACGCCTGTTTTGGCGCTCAGGTCGGGCCGTCCAGGACCTTCAACGAGCCCTTCGAGCCCCCGGACAAGCTCGTTAAGCCAATCGGTTACCGTAGTCCGGCCTCGGCAGTTCGGTAGCTAGCCGTAACGCCCGTCGATGCGCGGTTTCACCAGCATCGGGGCATAAACCCAGAGAAACCCGGCGAAGGCCGCGATCCACAGGAATTGCGAGGCGCTGATCCAGCTGGCGGTCAAGGCCGGCCCGAGCAGGGGGCCGGCCACCCGTACCAGCGCCCCGATGGCCAGCAGGCCGAAGAGCAGCCCGAGGACTCGCGGAGGGTCAAACACGTTGCGTCCGGTATGGCCCAGGGCGACGCGCGTCATCATCCCGAGGGTCATCATGCCGATACCCCCGTAGGTGAAGGCGTGCAGCGCGACCATCGGGCTGAGGGGCGTGAATTCGGCCACGGCCCGCAGGGCAAAGCCGACCACGATCCAGCCATAGGCCATCATCAGCACCCAGAGCAGTGGCTTGCCCCACAGCGCCGGCGTATGCCAGCCCGCCCAGCGCATGCCATGCGCCACGGCCAGACCGGCCGCCAGCCCCGCCGCGACCGGTGCCCATGGCAGGAACACCTCCACCAGCCAGAAGGCGAGCAGCAGTACCAGGGCGAGGCGGTCCAGCCAGTCCCGGTTCACCGGCGTAAAGGCACCATCCAGCCCCCGCTCGATAAAGAACGGGATGACCCGGCGCCCCATCATCAGGATCAGCGACAGCACCAGGTAGACCCCGGAGTAGAGCCCCAGGCGCTGACCGCCATCGAGCAGATCGAAGGCGCCCAGGTAGAACAGGCCGTTGCTTGCCCCCAGCAGCGCGATCTTCCCGATCACGGCGAGCTGGGCCCATTGGCGCGTCTTCCATACCGGGCGGGCCAGGGCGGCCAGCAGCCACAGCGTAAAGCCGAGATCGAACAGCGCCATGGCCACCAGCCCGGGGTCCCCGAACAACGCCGCCACCCGGCCGCCGAGCCAGAGCCCGGCCAGTACCAGCAGTGCGGGCCCGTGGGTCGTCTGTATCCCGGTCCAGTTGCGCACAGCCGTGAGCAGGAACCCGGCGACCACCGCCATGGCGTAGCCGAAGATCAGGGTATGGCCGTGCCAGGCGAAGGGCCCGCCAAAGGCGGCTGTGGGCAGCGCCGCCATGTTGAACGGGTAGAGCCAGGTCCACAGACCGACGACCAGCACGGCGTACAGCCCTGCCAGCAAGAAAAACGGGCGAAAGCCCAGATGGCTCAGGGCAAATCGATATTGTCCCGGCTCTTCGATATTCAGCTCCAACATCGCCCCCTTGGCCCTGCGCGGTTGGTACCCGTTACCTCTGCGCGAACCACCCAGAAGACGGGTTCGCACCCGCTCATATAATGCATGCGGTGTAAAGCTTTTGGCGAGCTTGGCCCCTTCGTCATTACGAGGCCTCGAAGAGGCCGTGGCAATCGGTCGGAGTGGCCTGGATGCCGCTCGATTGCCACGGGACCAAAAGCCAGGGATTGACCCCGAACCCCGCGCCTCGTTATCCCGTCGCGCGCATGCCGCCGCCGCCCCCTCCGCCGGGCGGGGGTGTCCAGACGTTGCGAAAGGCCTGATGCGTCTTCGGTGGGAGGTGGCGGGAGAAGCGCAGTTCAACACCCCGGTCGGTGCGCACGGCCTGGATCCGGCCCTGCTTCAGCCCGTAACGTCGTGCGACATCCTCGCAGCCCCTCACGAACCCGGAGGGCGGCTTGCCGCGCCGCACGCGGGCAGCGCCATCGCGCAGCTCCACCGAAAACACCAGCCGGGCATGCCAGAGCATCAGCGCAACGCCAAGCCCCAGCAGGGCAAACAGGATCAGGAACGTGAGCAGCATGATGGATTGCGGGACAAGGGTGCGCCCCAGTGTAGCGCACACCATCCGCGGTACTTCGCCTCCGCTCGTCGGCGACTCGTCAACGCAAGAGCCCATTCACGGGCCCGAAAGCCCCGTTGGAGCCCTGGAAATAGCCCTTCAAATTCGCAAAGCCGCGTTAAGTCAGTCCGTTACCGTGGTCCGACCCTATCCTTTCAGGAAAGTCTCGTCCCTACAGCGGGTTACCGTGGTCCGACCCCGCCTTTGGAGCACCCCGTTATATATGGGGCTATGGGGCTACAGGTCCGTCCCGCAATGTTCCTGCGGGTCCGGCCCGATGACGACACCGCCTTGTTGACCTATACTCATGGCAATCTTTGCCAAGCCGCAACGCGGAGGTCGCTATGGCGACAATGAATATCTCACTGCCCGATCCCATGAAAGCCTGGGTGGAGGAGCAGGCGCAATCCGGCCAGTACAGCAACAGTAGCGATTACGTGCGGGACCTGATCCGCCGTGACCGGGAACGGGCGGTGAAGATTGCGAACCTGCAGGCGCTGACCACCGAAGGGCTGGAAAGTGGCCGCGGCAAGCGAACGATGGAGGAGCTTAAGGTAGCCGCCAGGAAGAACAGCGACCGCTGACAGCATGCGATATGCCCTAACCCGCAAGGCGGAAGACGACGTCATCGCGATCTTCCGCAGCAGTGTCGAGCAATTCGGCCTGCAGCAGGCAGAACGCTACCACGGCCTCCTGGCTGCCACCTTCGAGTTCCTGGCAGAGAATCCCCGAGCAGTGCGCCAACGCGAGGAAATCTTTCCGCCTGTCCGCGTTCACCCCGTCGGCTCACACATCGTGCTCTACCGGATCGATGGCGATGAGATCCTGATTATTCGCATCCGCCACGCGCATGAAGACTGGGAGGGAGAGGCGCAGTAATCCTTCCCCGCCATTCCACCCGACCTGCATCCCCGGGTTTGCCGGACCTGGGTGACGGGGAGAGGTGTTCACGCCTTGCCTATTGCCCCGCTTGGCACACCCGGCCACAACTGGCTGGAATACCACCCATTCGTGGCTGCAGTCTGGGCAGTCCGTAGCGGTTGACGCGTGTCATGAGTTTCCTCCCTGGAACGTCATTTTTGGTGCTGAAATGGGCCTTCTAAGGCTTCTCAGAGGGGTTGTATATAGGCTATCCGATTGAAACTAGGCCGTTCCTGGAGGTCCGACCCCGCTATGAAAGGCCTCAGAAATAGTCGTCCTCGCGCTGATGCCGAAACGCCAGCAGGGTGACCGTCTCGGCATCGTCGATCTCGAACAGGGCGACATAACCCGAGCGGCCAAACGGGATCAGGAGTTCGCGGATGCGGGGGTGGGAAGCGTCGGGCATGCGGCAGCTCAGCGCAAAGCGCTCCAGGAGCGACACCGCCTCGCCGATGGCGGCTCGGGCATGCGCCGCGGCCGCCGGATCGCGCTCCGCGAGGAAAGCGACAAGCCGCAGGAGATCTTCGCGAGCTTGCGCCGTAAATCGTACCGAGTAACTCATCCTTGAGACTCCAGCCGGTCAGCGTCTCCTTAACAAACGGTCGAGATCGTCGAGCACCGATTGGGCCGGGTAGTACTCATCCGTTTCCCGGGCGCGGCGCGCGGATTCCAGACCGCGTGCCAGGAACTCGGCCCGGGCCTGTCGGCGGTCAATCTCGTGGCGAACGGCATCCTCGATAAAGGCCGACAGCGTTTCTCTCTCGCCAAGGGCCTGCTCCACCTGATGCCGAAAACCATCGCTGACCCGCAGGGCCGGTAACGTCGTGTTTTTCATACCGCGTCTCCGCAAGGACCTTCACGGATTGTATCGCAAATGCAATACAGCGCGCATCAGTGGACCAGTCCTCGCCGCTCGTCTCCCTGGTCCACTGGGCGAGCATGTAGCGGACACCCACCGATCCCCGCCACCAGCCCCGCAGGAGGCAAGCCCCCAGGCCGAACAGGCACGTCCAACACCCCCTCGCCCTGGGGGCTGGGCTCCTACGGGAGAAGGGCGCTGCAACGGCATGTGACCAGGATGGCCGTTCGAGGAGATGGGTGTCCTCTGTCGCTACGCTTTTCAGCGGTTATCGCATTGAATTGGATCGGTTTCTGGAGGTCCGACCCCGCTATGTAAGTTAGATTTAGATTATTTATTCTTTAACAGGATGAATCAAGCCACGCGTCCGCCATCTATTATCATTAACCAACGACTCGAACGACACTCCATTAGACATTGTCAAATGATCCGCATGGTCTGTCACTATAATTTGTGGACTAAAGCCGTTCTTCAACTCAAGTTCATTGCAGTATATGGAAAGTCGGCTGAATAAGTTTTGAACGGCCTTGACGTCTTCATCAACAGGCCTTTCTTTTTCTGTTCGCTGCTCGGCTTCCTGACTCTTTTGCTCATCGAAGCTTTCAGAAGAATCGCGGTTAAAGTTAGGGAAATACACTTGCGTCGGCTGATCTAAAAACAATATTGAAGGGATGGCACATTCATCACCGAGTTCAGCAAAATACTTATGCAATGCTAAAAATAACGTAAGGTGGCAGTATAGCCAATTGGCGCCGCTCCCCATCGACCGCAAATAGATCTTTTCTTCACCCTGCAAGTGATATAAATAGAACGTTTCAAACGAGAAACAAAGGTTAATTGGCTGATAGCTTTCCTCAAACTCGAAATGCTTTCCGATTTCAGCCATGTATTCATTAACTTTAGCCGACGCGTCATCCAAACCTTTTTGTACATTGTATTGTTTAAGGTCTTTATCAACGCCATTGAGTTGCTTTTTTAACGCTTTAATTTCCCTATCAAGCTCCTCGTCGTCGGCCGCATCGAAAGCATCGAAAATCGCAAATAGTTTTGCTTTCTGCATCACAATGCTTTCATATAGGCTCTTTTGCTCTTCTAACTGCTTATTTGTTTGCTCAATTTCTCTTATTTGTTGGTTGAGCTCCGTCAATTTTCTACTTGCGCTTTCAATGTCGCGTTGCACTTCGACCAAAGACGATTCAAACTTTGCTTTCATCGGGCGAGCTTGAGCAAGATTTCCCGATACTTTAGTGATGGCCTGCTGAAGCTTTTCAGCGCTTTGTCGCAAGCTATCTTTTTCAGTATGGCAAAATGGACAGACAGAAGCAGAGATATGTACATGCTTAGCTGAGCTAAACTGCATCACGTTATCAACAAACCGTTCTTCTTCCTGAATATGCTTCCTAATTGACGAAGCTTGGCGTTGCAATTTCCTTAATTCAGCGGTATTTTTATTACGATCCAATATCAACTGATCGTAGCGTTGCGTGATAGCATCGGAATTATAGTTAATTTTATCAGAGACTATGAGGTCATCAAGTTGGTCTTTGGCATCTTGTGGGTGGAGAAGAACTCTATCTAAAGATATGGGTTCATCTTTAAAACCCATCAAAGCGTAAAGCTGGCTTAAAGCTGGAGCGACCTTTAGTTTGTGCCTTTCGGACGTGCGCTTGTTGGTTTCTTTTCGGCGCTTTAAAACCCGTTCTTCTGCGCTTAATCTCTCTTTTTCCTGTGACAGGTGAAAGAATGGTTGATCAACAATTCCTAAAAAGATCTTAGTATGTTCAATGACCTGATCTCGCTTTTCCTTCTCGTCGAATCGATAAAATAGCGCGTGCTTGTTGGCGATAAGATTTTGATGCTGAAGCATAAAAGATGAAAAACTGCGAACCGAAGGGGTGGGCGCTTTCTGGTTAAACCGCCGATTGGCTCTCGCGGCCAATGAGGTATCAACATCGTCTATATCTAGGAAAAAGCTCCTTAAATGTTTTTTAAATTCGTCTAATGGCCGGAAATAGCTGTCATTAAAATAGTATCGGTCAATCTTTTCTTTATTGAATGTCTCAACACGACGAAAGAAGGCTTTCGACGAACGATCAGGATCACGCGCAATGACCATGTCTTGATCATTAACTGCAAGCGCCACATAGTAAATGGCAGCACTGGTGGTAATAACGCCTTTTGGGATGTTGTTTTCACTACTGCCAAAGCAATAGTCGAAAATTTCGATTAAGGCGCTTTTGCCGGTCGATGACTTACCGGTAACGACGTTAAGCCCAGCCTTAAACGTTACAGGGTGTTTGATTCCCTCTTTATCGATCACGCCAATTTCATGGATGAGTGCCTTCATCGCGGTTTCACTCCTAAAAAAACATAAATCTCGACCACTGAGTGACCACTAAATAATCGCCCTAACTGTTTTGCACTGCGTTGTTCGTTAAAAGCTGTGTCAGACCCATCAACGTTATGAATGGATAAATTCTGTTCACTGACTGATAACCAGTCATTGACTAGGCAGTATTGAACGCATTGCTCGGTTAAAATTTGAAACCCGTCAATTCGTTCTTGAAGGTCATAAAATTCCGTGCGGTCGTCAAAAATAGACCATATAGAGCTTCGTTTCTTGTCCCCAAATACAGCACCAGAAATCGTTTTATTAAAAACAGGATGGCTGCACAGCGGGATAACGAGCTGTGCAAGCAAAAGATTGTTTTCTGACTCCGCTAAATGCGTGAAGAACGAAGCCATATAAGGACCATACTCAAACGGGTTGTACTTTAATTCGTATAGCGCGTCCACGATACTGCTCATGGCTCAACTCTCCACTTCAAGCCTCGCTCGTCATCGTCCATGGCGTCGTGGATCAAGCCATTTCTAAAAACAATATCTGGATTTTGGTAACCTTCAATGCCAAACGGCGCTTCGCTGGTTACTTGGTCATATAAGTCTTTAGACAGCGCGACTAGGCTACCTTGCTGTCGGTTAGCACGACGGTATTTGGCAGAAAAGGTTCGAATCAACCGTTCTCGGTATTCACTAACTGTTTCCCGAAATTGTGGGTAACCATTTAGCTCTTTGATCAACGAGTTTCTTAATTCCAACCAGTTACCTATGGCCTCGGGAAGGACATCTTCATACTCAATGTCTAGAATCTTTTTAGAGAATAATGCAGTGATGTATACATCGACTTCGTCTTGATTTGCGTCTCTGGCATTGAAATCTGGAATCGTAAATAAATTAGGCCCCCATTTTGCTGTTAGAGCCTCTCGCTTTTGATCAAACGTCGTTTTATCGATAATCCATTCTGTGCCCGTCGCCTGCTCGTATATAAAACCAATCAGTCCTTCAGAAAAGGCTTGTTTATTCGAAGTCGGTATATAACCACTGAGCTTATCAAAGTAGCTCTTTTTCAACGCGTCTAAATCTTCTGATTCAACATGCAATACGACCTTTTCGAGTACAGCCATCAAATCTTGATGATCTGCGGTGATCATAACGGATTTCTGAAGTCTGATGATTTCAGATGGTTTCTCGGCATTGAGCTGCTCTTCAGTGCGCTCGGCAAAAATCGCCTTGAGTACAGCCCAACGTTGCTCGGTGGTTTGTGTATTCCATTCCTTTAGGCGTGTTGTGGAGCCAAAGGCCTGAGTCGTATGCAGGACTAAAACGCCATATTGCGTATGACAGAACTCTGGGGCCAGCCAGTTTTTGAGTGTTTTCCACAGGTTCTCGTGGTGGTCAGTGAGTGGGGCGGCATAATCTTTTACTTCGGTTTGAGTTGACGACAAAACGTCTGGAGAAATCAGACTAACGTCACCGTCCTTTTCGAACCATACTGACTGGCCTTCGTCGAGCGAGAAGCATTTGTCTAATCCAATCAGCACTTGGTAATGAAAGGCTAAGGCGGTTGTTAGAGCAGAATTGTTGGCTTTCCCTCCGCTCATACCTTTCAGCTCCTTATATTAATGTATGAAAAAACTTTGGGTGATAGAGGTGGTAAAATATCTTCGATACAAATGCGCACAATAGTTTCAACGACGTATGACGGTGATTGGATAGCGCACACGGTTATTGGATGAACGCTCGTAGGTGTTTATTGGGATATTGATCCGCCTCACGACCGCCGGACCGCGCGTAGAATCAGCCGGTTGCGCATGTGCTAGCGTTGGTTGAGCCGGGAAATATCGCAAGCCCGCCCGCACGGCAGGTTCAAGGGGCTTGTTCGAAACTCGCCACGGGAGCTGCGGAATGGGTGGGGCTCGGCCTAGCCGGTCAGGGGATATAGCGAAAGTCATGTCAGGCGCCAGTGATCGTCGTTTTCGGAGGCCTGTCCCAGGACCTGGAGGGCGGCGAGAACCTGGGTGATGGATTTGGTTGGTTTGCGCTTGAAGTGGCTGGCCAGGGTGTCCGGGGTTTGGGGGCCGATGGCGAGGAGGCGGCGGACGGCTTCGACCTGGTCGGGCATGGATTTGGGCCAGGTGGGCTTTTTGGCCGGCTCCGTGGTGGTTTCGGCGGCGGCTTCCGGCTTCGCTTCCAGGGTGGCGGTGGTCTGGGTGGCTTCGGGGGCCTGGTAGTCGGGGCGTAGCCAGCGGATGTGGCCCTGGGCTTCTTCGGCGGCGCGTTCGGCGTTGAGGGCGACGAGTCGGCTGAGGAGTTCTTCTTCGGCTTCGGCCTGGTCGGCGGGCTTGTCCGGCAGGGGTGTGGTAGCGCCCGGGCGGCCGACGAGGACGTTGGCCAGGTCGCTCCAGCCGTAGGCGTCGAAGACGGCGCGGTCGAGCTCGTCGTGCAGTTCGCGCAGCAGGGAGACGAGGCCCTGTTCGTGGATGGTGCGTTCCTTGGCGGTCAGCGGTTCTTCGGCGCGCAGTTTTTCCAGCACGTTGTACATGCCGGTGAGGGTGAGGTCCGGTTGTTCGGCCTGGCGAGCCTTGCGGTGGGCGTCGATTCGTTCGGCGATTTCGCCGATCTTGGCGGCCTGTTGGCCGTCGAGGTCCGGGAAGGGGAACGTCTCGAGACACCGCGTCTTATTGTAGCGGGGGCGGTCTTCTAGTGTCCCACCCATAGCAAGCGACCAACTAACGTGAGTTCGGCTGGACAGGATGCCTAAGTACAGAGGGTCTCCTAACGCAATACCGACCAACATGTGGTCAGGAAGCACTGTGGACTCCATGCGCTGGAAAATCCGATGCTTTGTAGTCTCAACGGTTGCGATGTAATTTCGGAGCGTTTCGGACATTGCGCGCCAATCGGGTCGAGGCCGTCCGGCGAGCCACCAATTCTCTCGAAACCCCCGGTCACGATTCTGGTCGCGTTCAGGCTTCACATGGTCGAGGATCCAGTGGTATACAGTTGGATACTCGGCCCGGACCTCCTCGATGGAAAATCCAAATAGATCAATGACTTTAAGATTCCTGGAGTTTTGCATCAGATCACGGCCATTCCGGTATTCTCGAATGACTCGGCTTAGCGAGGGGATAGAGTAATATCCTAAATTCGCGGCTTGATCGGGTGTCAGCAAAAATCCGGATCCCGCAAGCATTATTCCGTTCGAGGAAATTCCTGCGTTCGCTCTAAGTGGCTGAGCGCCGGCTATGTCAGCGCCTGCAGATAGGTTTGAGAAGATTTTCCCGTTTATTGACGCTAGTGACACTAGTCGCGCTTCGTCGCCTGTGTTTGACTCATTGATCACGGTTTGAAGCTTTCCTGAAATGTCGCCCTTGATTCCCACTGTCATCGCGATTCGGACGGCAGCTCCATCTGTACTATCTACCCAAGGATGGTCCGGAATGGAAAAGACAAGGGACAAAGGTCTCTTGCTGTCGTTTAGATGTGGCTCGAGTACACGGCGATTAAAAATCTGCCGCAGGCTATTTGTGGTGATAAAGCCGAAGCGGCGGGCTTCTCCCTTGCGCACCTTTTCGGCGGCGATGTGCCACCAATACATGACGAAATCGGCAGAGTCGGGAACGGCACCGTCGAACGATTTCCGAAGCGCATCGACGTAGCCGCCACCCAATGCGTCGCGGATTCGGCTCTTCCCGATAAACGGCGGATTCCCCACGATGTATTCCGCCTCGGGCCATTCGGCGCGGCGCGGGTTGCTGTAGTGGTAGACGGGGGTGCGGGCGGTTTCGTCGGGGATGAGTTCGCCGGTGGTGGGGCTTTTCTTGTAGCTGATGCCGTCCCAGATGGTGACGGGTTGGCCGTGCTCGTCGAGCATGGGTTCGCGGCTGTCGTATTCGATCAGGGCGTCGCGGTGCTCGATGTTGTGGAAGTCGCGCAGGATGGGTTCGGGCAGGCTGAGGCGGCCGTGCAGGCGGTAGTGCCATTGCAGGTAGCCGATCCACAGCACGATTTCGGCGATGGCGGCGGCGCGCGGGTTGATCTCCAGCCCGAGGAACTGGTGCGGGTCGACGGTGAGGCCTTCGGTGTCGAAGCTGGCCTGGCCGGCGCTGAGGTCGCGGATGAGGTTGAGGACTTCGCCTTCCAGCCGCTTGAAGTGTTCCAGGGCCACGTAGAGGAAGTTGCCGGAGCCGCAGGCGGGGTCGAGCACGCGGGTCTGGCACAGGCGGTGGTGGAAGCCCTGGAGTTCGGCCAGGGCCTTGTCGGGCTTGTCCTGTTGCAGCCAGGCCTCGGCGGCGACCTGCACGGTGTTCCATTCGGCGCGCAGGGGCTCGATGAGCGTGGGCATGACCAGGCGTTCCACGTAGGCGCGCGGGGTGTAGTGGGCGCCGAGTTTGTGGCGTTCGCGTGGGTCCAGCGCACGTTCCAGCAGGGTGCCGAAGATGGCGGGCTCGACGAACCGCCAGTCGGCCTTGCCGGCCTGGATGAGCAGGCCGATCTGCTCGGCGTTCAGCGGGATGGGGTCGATGTTCTGGAACAGGCCGCCGTTGAAGCGCTGCAGCTTGTGCATCAGCTGGCCTTCATAGCCGCCGGTGTTCATCGTCTCCCACAGGGAGTGCATGGCGTCGGGGAAGTGTTCGGGGTTTTGCTGCAGGCGTTCGAGCAGGGCGGTGAAGCTGCCCTTGGGCAGGAGCTCGACGTCCTCGCTGAACATGGTGAACAGGCAGCGCTTGAGGAAGTGGGCGACGCGTTCGACGTCATAGCCGCCTTGTTCCAGGGATTTGGCGAGCTCGGCCAGGCGGGCGCTGACCTCGCGGGTGACGCGGGCGGCGTGCTTGCTGGCGTCGAGCTGGTCGGGCGCCAGCCACAGGTGGTGCAGGCGCTGCTGGATCTCGGGGTCGCGCAGGTCTTCCAGGCCGATACGGTGGCGGCTCGGGTCCGGGAACGGGACGTAGGTGCCGCCGGAGCGGGAGAACTCGGAGTAGAGCTCCAGGCTGCGGCCGACATCGGTGACGACGATGAACGGCGGGCGGCCTTCTTCGGTGGTCAGAGCGCGTACGTACTGGTCCGCCTGCTTCTGGGCGGCGAGCATGGCCTTGTCCCAGCCCTGGGTGTGCAGGCCCTTGCCGGTCTGCTTGGCCTCCAGCACGAAGCAGCCGCGGCGGTAGAGGTCGATGTAGCCGCGGTTCTCGCTGCCGTCCGGGTTGCGGATGGTGACGCGGCGTTCGAAGACGTAGGCGTTGTCGCGGGTGTCGTCGCTGGCCGGGTCGGGTTGCGGCAGGTCCAGCAGGGCGCACAGTTCGGTCAGGAAGAGCTGGTAGTTGGCGCGCTCGCTGCCGCCGGTGTCGCGCCAGCGGTCGATGAAGGCCTCGACCTGTGCCGGTGCGGCGATGGGGGCGGGGCCGGATTCTTCGGCGTGGCTGGGGCGGGGCGCGAGTGCGTCCATGTGATGAAAGTCCGTTTGCGTATTGGGGAGACCTTACCGATCCGGGGCGATTTTGTCGTGTGTAGATCGAGGAAAGCGATTTGCAGGAACGGGGGGCGATGGGCAGAGGGCCCGATCAATGCGGTTTGTGGCTCGGGATATCCGGGGGGCTGGATGCAATGTGTTCCCTTGAATACCGTTTGCGGTTCCTGATTTTCCCGGCTTCCTGTGAGTCGCTTTTCGGGGTTGTGGCGTGGCGGCCTTGTGATGCTGGGTGCTACAGCTCCGAGTACTTGCGGGCGTTGCCTCGGGCCTTTTCCACGGGGTACTTGCGTGCGTTCATCTCCAGTTTGTCGTTCGCTGCCTGTACCAGATCGATATCGAGCTTGCGCGCGAGGAGCAGCAGGTAGATCTGCACATCCGCGATCTCTTGCCGGACCGCCTCATGGGCCTCGCCGGAGAGATTCCGCGACTGTTCCTGGGTCAGCCACTGGAAGTTCTCGATCAGTTCGCCGACCTCGCCCGCCAGGGCCATCGAGAGGTTCTTGGGCGAATGAAATTGCGCCCAGTCCCGTTCTGCGACGAACGCCTCTACCCGGGAGGCCAGCACGTCCAGTTCCTGTGTACCGCTCGATTTTGCGTTCATCGTTGCTCCTTGGCGTGAGTGCCTTTGTTGACGGCATCGTAACGGACTCGTTCTCCCTTGTGATCACGGCCCGCGTGCCCTTGGCGGCCAGTGGCTTCTTGAGATGCCCCGCCAGGAAGACGTTGCGTTTTCTGGATGGCGGGGCATGCGGGGATGGTCTGTAGGAGGCCAGCCCTCTGGCCGATGGGAGTTGGAGAGGCCCGATCGGCCAGGGGGCTGGCCTCCTACAGGGGATGGGTGTGGCGTTGGAGATCCCGGCTCTTCGCTGCGCTGCGGCCGGGATGACGGGGGGGAGGCGCTGTGGCTGGGATGACGGGGTTGTGGGGGGGGCAGCCCTCTGGCCGATGGGGGGCTGGAGAGGCCCGATCTGTGCTGGTCTAATTTCCGTGGACACCTCGTTAGGTGGGACGATAACCCCCTGGACGAGGAGAACAACCATGGCACGCAAGCGCCGAAGCTTTTCAAGCGAATACAAGGAGCGCGTGGCCCGGATGGTGGTCGATGACGGTCTGGAGGTCTCGGTCGTATGCCGGGATCAGGATCTAGGCGAGACGGCCGTTCGGCGCTGGGTCGATCAACTCAAGGCGGAGCGCGCGGGGCAACTGGGCGAGGGTCGGCCGCTGACGGCGGAACAGCAGCGGATCCGCCAGCTCGAGGAAGAGAACCGGCGATTGAAGGAGGATAAGGAGCTGTTAAAAAAAGCGTCGGCCTTCTTCGCCCGGGAA